>SCQP01000007.1 GCA_004299485.1 Acidobacteriota bacterium | reverse complement strand
CGCAATGCGGTCTGCATCGATGAGGCGCAGGTACCCGCGCCAGTTACGGCCAAAGCCATAGCGTTTGCCGTCCGCAATCTCCTGCTGCCAAGTCTCAGTCGCCATGGGGTTCTACCTCAAGCGCACGTTATGCGGAATTCTAGAGCACTCGGGGGTCGCTCGCAATAGCCGTTGGGGCCTGCCCGTGGCGTGCGGCGCACGCCGACAGGATTGGTGGCGGCGAGTGGACTCGAACCACTGGCCTAGGGATTATGAGACCCTCGCTCTAACCATCTGAGCTACGCCGCCTGAATCTGGATATTTTACCAAACCGCGCGTCTAAGCCAGATTTTCCGGTCGAGCCAAGGCCACGCCCGGCTGGCTAACCACGTAGGCCCCGGCGCGATTGGCCAGCTCCGCAATTGCCGCCAGGGGCAATCCTGCGGCAAGACCGAGCCCCACTACCGCGCTGACCGTGTCGCCCGCCCCGGTCACATCTGCCACCGCCTGGCCTCGTCCGTCAATCCAGCGCTCACGCCCGTCCGCGCCCAGCAGCGCCATGCCCTCCGCCCCCCGTGTGACGAGTACATACGCGCAGCCGTGCCGGCGCAGCAGCCGCGCCGCCGCCCGCCGCAACTCGCGGTCGGTACCCGTAGGCAGGCCCGTCAAGGCCTCAAGCTCGCTGCGATTGGGCTTCAATACCGTCGCGCCGCGATAACGCAGCGCGGGCAGCTTGGGATCCACGCACCACGGTAGCCCGCGCTCCGCACACAATGTAGCGACGCCCCTGACGAGCACGGGGGTAATCATTCCTTTGGCGTAATCGGAAAGGACTACGGCATCAGCCGTTGCCTTTTTCAGTCCAGCCAGCAGGGCGCGGGAAACCGCCGGCGCCGCCACGGCATTCGTTTCACAATCGCAGCGCAGCACTTGCTTGTTGCGGGCGAAAACGCGGTACTTAACTGTCGTGGGGCGATGTGGCACGACCGGCAAGGCCCCGATCTCGATGCCCGCCCCTTCGGCCATACTCCGCAGTCGCCGGCCGGCGGCGTCGCGTCCCACCGCCGCGAACAGCACCGCCTGTCCGCCCAGCGCGGTGATGTTGGCCGCAACATTCGCCGCCCCGCCCAGCGCCCAGCTTTGCCGCTCCAGCAGCACCACCGGCACCGGTGCTTCCGGCGAGATGCGCGTAGCATCGCCCCAGAGCGATACGTCCAGCATGGCGTCGCCGATCACCGCCACGCGCCGCCCGCGCAACGTGCGGAGATGTCTTTCCAGCGGTGCTACGCTAGCCATCGCTGCCCCTGGCCCGCAGGTCCTCGACGTATTTGGCCACGCCTTCCTCCAGGCTGTGCACAACGAGAGCGCAGCCGGCGGCGCGCAACCGGGTGAGATCGGCGCAGGTGTAGTACTGATAGGCGCCGCGTAGGCTCTCCGGCATTTCGATGTAATCGAGTTGCGGTTCGCGCCCCAGAGCTGCAAATACTGCCCGCGCGAGATCGTTCCAGCTCCGCGCGACGCCGCTGCCCACGTTAAAGATGCCGGCTGCCGCCGCGTGCTCCACGAACCAGGCAGTGATGCGGGACGCATCCTGCACATAGAGAAAATCGCGCGTCTGCTCGCCGTCTCCGATTCCCGGTTGGTAGGATTTGAACAACTTCACGGAGCCCGCCACCCGTATCTGCTCGTAAGCTTTGAGCACCATGCTGCGCATCTCGCCCTTGTGAAATTCGTTAGGCCCGTATACGTTGAAATACTTTAGGCCCGTGATCGCCCCCGGTCCTGCGAATGCGCCGTGCTGCCATGCCCATAAATCAAATGCATGTTTGGAAAACGCGTAGGCGTTGCGTGGCCGCAACTGGGCGAGATGGTGGAGGGCATCACTGTACCCGTGCGCGCCGTCGCCGTAGGTTGCGGCACTGGAAGCGTAGATGAAACGCACCCCGTGCTCCAGGCACCACCGCGCGAGCTCGCGGGTGTAGGCGAAATTATTGCGCATCAGGAACCCAGCATCCTTTTCTACCGTGGAACTGCACGCCCCGAGGTGGACGATGGCGCGCGGCCAGGTTGCAAGCTGGCCGTTGGCCAGAACGCGCAGGAATTCATCCCGATCCCAGTAATCGGCAATCGCCACGTCGGCGAGATTGCGCCAGCGCGCGTCCTCGCCCAGCACATCCACCGCGCCAACTCGCCAGCCGTTGGCCGTCAGTTCGCTGGCCAGAGCGCTACCCAGAAATCCAGCCGCGCCGGTGATTATCACCCAATCCATGGCTCACATTGCGCCCGGTCGTGAGGCGGCCTGGCTACGGCTTTTGGTACACAAAAACCAGATTCTCGTTTTTGCCGTGGGCGCCGACAAGGTTGGTGGCCGATTTTGCCAGCGCCGCGATTTTTCCCTTCCAATTCTGTTGTCCCCATGCCCAAAAAAAATGCGGTTCTAAATGCTGGCGCTGCCAAGCCCGGCCAGTCGACCGCATGCCCTCATGGAAATTCGCTTCACTAAAAGTCTGTTGGTGGCCCCAGCGATGAAAACGCGCCCCGCAGCCGGGACAGACCACAAGGCTGTCGGTCAACGGCTCACAATACGGCACGGTTCCCAGCAAGACACCGCCGGGCTGGAGGACCCGCCAAATTTCCTGCAAGCCGGCCCGCCACTGCTCCGCGTTCAGATGCTCGAAAACTTCCGTGGCTACAATGGCCGCAAAGGTTGCGCTTTCAAAAGGAATGGCCTCAATCCTCCCCGTCTGCGCGTGGATGCCCGCCGCCGCCAGTCGGGCTACGGTTTCGTCGTCGGGATCTAATGAGTGGCTGTCAAACCCGCGGCGTTGGAGCGCGGTCTCGAGATAGCCATTCCCCGCTCCGATGTTAAGAATGGCGGCCGGCGGCCGAACCCAGCGCCCAACCTGGCATACGAGAAAATCGTGTCTCGCGCACGACCCGTCGAACGAACCCTTCCCCTCGCCCTGGAAGTACCGCCATATGTTGTCCTGGTTTTCGAGCTTCTCCATTAGTCCCCCATGCCCCCGCTGGCCGCGGGCGCACTGCGGCGTACGACAAAGCCTTGCCCGGTCGGCACATGGACAACGCGCTCCGGTTTGTCCGCCATGAACCCATCAAAGGCCCTCCGCGCCCCCGGGCAACTCTTAAACCCATAGTCGTCGCACACGATCAATCCTCCCGGCACAGTGCGGGGATAGAAAAACTGCAGCGAGTCCAGCGTCGGCTGGTATAGGTCCACGTCCAGGTGGACGAAGCAGAATCTCCGTTCCTCGACCTCCCTAAAACGTTCGGGGATCCACCCCCGGTATAGGACCGCCGGCATGCCCGCCAGAACCTGGCGCGCGTGTTCCTCGCCCACGCTCAAATTGCCGCCCTCCCAGTATTGGCCGTCGCTGGCGCCGGGTTGCGAGAGCCCGGCAAACGAATCGAATCCAAAATGCGTTTTCCCACTGCCCCGGAAATGATCGCAGATGAGCCACGATGAGGTCCCCTGGTAGACCCCGCATTCAGCAGTATCGCCCGGGTACCCGTCCACGAGCTGCAGCAGCTCTCTTAGCAAAAACTTGCGGTCGGCACTGCGCAATCCCTGTGGTTCGGCCCTCCGGTACCACCGCCAGAACCGTTCATCGTCGGGCCACGATTTAAGCGCTTCCGTGAGGACCGCGCCCGGAGAGATGCGATTGGCGATGGCTGCTGCCAGTTTGTACCTGGCCTCCTCGCGCTGTGGCCCAGCGGCAAAACTCATGCGCCAGAGTGTGCGTGCGAGTGTGACGGTTTTCATGTCTTTCTTTTTTGCGCCCGCGGTTATAGCGGCTGAGGGGTTTTCACCGCCGCACCTCCCGCATCCGGCGCCGGAACAAAATTGGAGTAAACAGAGCCGCGGCAGCAGTGGTGGCCAAGTACATGCAGCTTGTCGCCAGAGCAATCCCGACTATACCCCAGAAATGCATGAAGAACAAATCCAGGGCGACATCAACCGGGAGCGCGATCACCGCGCCCCAGAGCAGAAAGCCATTGCCTTGCAGGGCCGAGAGCAACCGCACAAACAGGATGCCGACCACGTAGAAAGGGATCTGCAGAGCCAAGGCGATGAAAAGGTGCGAAACCAGCACGGCGTCGGCAGGTTTGAATGCGCCGCGCTGGTAAAGCAAACGTACTAGGGGCTCAGAAAAAATGATTAGTGCGGCGGTGAGAAGCAGAGAAGCCGCCATCGTCCATTTCGCGTAGGTGTATAGCGTGTGGCGGCAGCCTTTCCAGTCGCAGGATGCAATCTGCTGGGAAAAATACGGCAGCATGGCCGAGCTGATACTGACCGAGCCTAAAGCCAGGACCGCGAGGATGATCCGATTGGCATAGGCGAGGGCCGCTACGCTACCCGCCGGCAGCGTGGCGGCCAGTACCTGGTCGACAAGGGTGGTGCAGCCCATTAAAAATGCTCCGGCCAGCATCGGGGTGTATTGGCTCCCAATCTGGCGCAGGTAGCGATCGGCCCCGTGCCAGCCGAATCGAAACCCTGGGTAGCGACGGCGTACCGCTGGCCCCAGGATCAGGCACTGGAGGAGTGATCCTCCGGCGAAGCCGATACTCAGCACGTAAATGCCCAGCGGTCGGGCGCATGTAAGCAAGAGGAGAATGGCGAGCAACGGGGGCAGGATGGCGCTGGCGGCCGGCAGAGCAAACGATTCCTCGGAGTTCAGAATCGCAATATAAATGACAGCCAGACCGCCAAAGATCAAGTACGGCGCGAGGGAATACAGCAGGTGGCGCGTCACCACCAGCTTGGCTGCCGAAAAACCGCTAGCTAGCCAAGGGAGATAGTAGGAAGCCGCGGCGCATACAAGTAAGCTGCAAACCAATAGCAGTAGCAGGCTGGCGGTCACCACGCTCGAAAGCAGTTGTGTTCGTGCCTGCCGGGGCTGGTCATTGCGCGCGGCAATGAAACTGGGGATAAAAGCGCTGCCGAATGAACCCGCAATTAGGCTGGCCAGGAATTCCGGCAGCATCAGCGCGATCAGAAACGCATCCAGTGCGTCGGAGCGGCCGAATTGGCGGGCCACCAGCGATTCTCGTCCAATCGCAAACAGTTTGGTGCAGATCGACAGGCTGGCGGTGATGGCCGCCGCCCAAAATATCTTTTGATTGATCGACCGGTCCCGCCCGCGCCAACCTAAACGTTGCAGCACGCGGGGCCGTGGCTCGGGACGCGCGGCCACGGGCGAAGGCGGGCTAGGGGTCATCGGCTCGCGACCGCGAGCGCTGCGTCCAAGCCGATGGGCATGTGTTGCGCTTGCAGCCAGGCTTGGAACATGAGAACGATCCAGAGCTGAGCGCTGCAATCGGCGCCCGCCAAATGCTTCTGCCAAAGCGCCTGCACTGCTTCCGGGCGCAGGATCCCCTGCTGGCGTATTCTGTCCTCGGCCAGCAAGTCCTCCGCCCAAACGCGCAACGGGCCTCGAATCCATTCGCCCACAGGCACGCCAAATCCCATTTTCGGGCGATCAACGAGACTTGCAGGCACGTAGCGGTTCAGCACCTCCCGCAACAGCCATTTGCTTTTCCCCTTCTGGCGCTTCAACGCATAGGGCAGGCTCCAGACGAATTCCACCACCCGGTGATCCAGCAGCGGAACGCGCGTCTCCAGGGACGTCGCCATCGCCGCGCGATCCACCTTCACGAGAATGTCGTCGGGCAGATACGTCAACGTGTCCAGGTACATGAGCGTTTCAACCAGATCCAGCTTTCGCGGGGGCGGTTCGCGCAGCAGTTCCGGGACTGACGGTGGATCCACAAGTACCAGGTCCGGCTGTAAAAACTGGGAGAGGGTCGCCTGGTGGCGCTCCACTGCCGAGCGTGCATCCAGAAATGCTGCCAGCCGGCCGCCTTCGTAGCGCGGGGAGAAGCCATGAACGCCGCGCGCTGCCAGCGTCACCAGACGCCCGGCGCTCCGGCGCAGCGCAGGAGGAAAGTAACGCACCAAACTCCAGATGAACTCCCTGCGGTCGTAGCTGGAATACCCTCCCAATAATTCATCGCCCCCATCCCCGGACAGGCACGCGGTCACCTGTTGACGAGCCAAAGCGGAAACCAGCGCCGTCGGAATCTGGGACGAATCGGCAAACGGCTCATCGTACAGCGTGGGAAGGCGCGGAATAAGGTCAAAACAATCTTGTGCTGTTAAGTAAAGTTCGGTGTGGTCCGTGCCGAGATGTGTGGCGACCGCGTGCGCGGCCTCAGCCTCGTTGAACCCGCGCTCATGAAACCCGATCGTGAACGTACGCACGCGCCGCGAGCTTTGGGCTTGCATCAGCGCCACGATCGTGGACGAATCGATGCCGCCTGACAGGAACGCGCCAACGGGCACGTCCGCCACCATCTGGCCCGCAATCGCGTTGCGTAATCGCAGCTCCAGCTCGTCCACCGCCTCTTCTGGGTCGAGGAAGGAGCGGATCGGCGTCTCGGCAACCACGCGATCCAGACTCCAGTACGGCTCCGGCGCGGGAAGGCTTCCAATGTCCTGAACCCGCAAGAACGTGCCTGGCGGAAGCTTCTGGCAGTCCTGGAAAATGCTGCCCGGCCACGGAATGTAACCGTAGCGAAGGTATTCGCGCAGCCAGCGCTGGTCAATGCGCGGGCGCCAGCGCGGATGAGCGGAAAACGCTTTCAGTTCCGAGCCAAAAAACAGCACGCCCTCCTGCTGAGCGTAATAGAGAGGCTTTTCTCCCAGGCGGTCGCGTGCCAGCGTCAGCGCGCGCTCCTGCCGATCCCACACGGCGATGGCGAACATTCCCACGCTGCGCTTCAGAGCCTGCTCGAGCCCCCACGTTTCTACCGCTGCCAGCAGCACCTCGGTATCGGAATGGCCCCGAAATTGGCACTGCGATTCTAATTCTGCCCGCAATTCAGCGAAATTGTAAATTTCGCCGTTCAAAACCAACACGAACCGTCCGGAAGCGGAAATCATCGGCTGCTTGCCGGCATCGGATAAGTCCAGAAGTGCAAGCCGCCGATGGCCGAGCGCTACACCTGCTGTTGCATCGACCCAGTCCCCCTCCCCATCGGGGCCCCGGTGCGCCAGTCGGGAGCTCATCGAGCGCACCAGCGCGCTCATGGCCGCGGCAGAGTCGCGATTGCGATAATCCCAATATCCTGTAATGCCGCACATAGCTAACGATTATGGCCCATACGAGATGCACCGGCTGGCAAAACCTGATCCCACAGCGCCAATATCCGGCTCAGCGAGAACCGTTCCGCCAACTTCCGGGCGGCGTCGCCCAAGCGAGCCCGGCGTTCCCGATCCTCCATTAACGCCCACAGGGCTTGCGCCATCGCCGCTGGATTCTCGGGTGGGATGAGTATGCCACTGAGGCCATCCACGACGATATCGGCTGGGCCGCTGCGGCAGTTGCATGCAATACAGGCGACCCCTGCGGCCATGGCCTCGCACAGCACATTGGGGAAGCCTTCGAACCGGGAGCTGAGGACAAATATGTCGGCCATTCTCATCACCTGCGAGCTATCTGCGCACAGCCCCGGCAACGAAACTCGATCGCCCAAGCCAAGCCGTTCCCGCTGCGCCTCCAGCGCCGCACGGTCCCGGCCTTCGCCAAATATTGCCAACTTCCAGCCCTGCGCTGCACGCGGAAGTTGCGCAAACGCCTCGAGAAGTAAGTCAAACCCCTTTTCGCTGGTCAGCCGCCCCATGGCGACCACCAGACGTCGCGCGGGTGGGATCTCCGGCGCCGCGCTAGTGTCCTGAGTCAGAAATGCATCGCAACCCTCAGACCTGTCGCATGCGACTTGTCCCCAAGAAAAGTCGCACGCTCCGTCCCGAAGATTCACAACTTTCCTCTGACTCCGGACACTAGTTGGGGGCAGGACGGGGTTGGCAATGATTCGCGGTGGGCGGGACAACGTAACGCTTAAACCGCGCGCAGCCGACGCGGTCTGGAATATCACTTCGGTTGCCCATCGGTAACTGATGCGCCGCAATCGCTCCCAGATTGGCGGAATCCGGTACTGTGAGGGATCGACGCGTTCGGAAATGAGTACGGGTACGCCAAGTCCTCGAGTTGCAAACAGTGCGATCACGTTCGTTACATCTCCAAAAACGATCAAACTGTCGGGTCGCATGGACTTGGCAAGTTGTCGCAAACGCCGGCAGCGCCGGAAGTTCTGCCGCAAGCCCTGCCATGTCGTTGTCGACTCCGCCTCGCAGTCCAGACGATGTAATTGCACCCGCTCGTGCAGAGCGTAGAACGGCTTGGCATCCGGTTTTTCCATGGTGGCCAGATGGACTTCGTCGCCGCGCTCCGCCCAAGCGCTGGCCAATATGGAGATAACGCGTTCCGCTCCTCCGGGGCGCAGGGAAGCAATCACCAACAGGAGCACCCGCGATCCGGCGCCCGCGGGCGATCCCGGCTCACGGCAAGTGTTGTCGCAGGCTGACGGGGCGCTACGGTTCCCGATGAGACTATCTCCTCGTCTTGAACTCTGCATCATGGATGAACTGCTGTGCGCGTCAGCCCAGGGCGATGGGCCGGCTTGCCTCGAAATCACTGCGTGATGTGCCCGTTCGGTCGGGATCCTGACTTGCCTTTATCGGCGCGGCTGCGAGGGCGCAGCAGATGAAAAACAGAATCGCATTGGCCGGTGCGTGGAATTCAAAATCGACTGCGCTCTGCGCCAGAAACCCCAAGGTCCCGACGCAGGCCGCGAGACAGATCGTGCGATCGTAGCCCGCGAGCGCTCTCCAGCGCTGCCAGGTGCCGTACAGGTACAGGGCCAGAAATGCCAGCACCAGCACGGCCCCCATCACGCCCATCTCCGAGAGGGTTTGCAGGTATTCATCATGGGCGTGATCGACTTGTAAGCCGCTATCGAATCGGGCATAACGCGGATAAATGGCGGCAAACGTCTCCCACCCCGTGCCGGTCCAGGGGTGATCGCGAAAAATATCCCAGCTACTTTGGGCCATCCGCACACGCTCCGTGGCGCTGGGATCGTGATGGGCGAGCTGAGCGAACCGGTTCCACAGCGGCTGCAGGTTCGCCATATAGACAAAGGCGAACAGCAAGGCCACCCCCACCGTGCCGGCAAAAAGCCGGCGCTTTTGCGCCCGCCACGGCCGCCATAAAACCAGCAGGCCAATTCCTCCTTCCCCCAGTGCCGCCAGCACCCCGCCGCGGGATTGCGAAATCACCAGTGCGGCCGCGCCCAGCGCGGGCACCAGACCGCGCCGTATCCAGCCCACCCAGGGCGCGTCGCCAGACCGGTCGCGACGGAACGCAACCACTACCGCGACCGGTAACAGCAGTAACATACAGCCGGCAAAGTGGTTGTGATAAACAAAAGGCCCAACCGGCGTGCCGTAGGTGGCATCACGGAACCAGTAAATGTATCCGCTCGCGGTAAAATACTGAAAGATGGCTTCGCCCGCCAGCACGCCGGTTGCGGCCCAGACGAAGCGGGCGGCCCAGCGGCTGCTCCGCCGCGACTGGGCGCCAAACAAGGCGAGGTAGAATACGGCGCCGGGCAAGGCGAGCTGCAGGATACCCGTCAGCGTCAGCGCTGGCGCCACCGTCGCATGACCCAGCCATTGCCAAACCGCCATCGCAAAAAATGCCAATGCGGGTACCAGCATCCAACTCCACGGCAACGGCATCCCGCGCCAGGCGCAGGCGATCAGCAGCACCGACACGCCGCCGCAGGCCACAACCAGGAGCGGCGCCCAGGCCCAGGCATGCACGCCCCCAAGGCCGGCAATGGCCAGCGCAACGATGATGGCCGCACCGGCCGTGGCCCGCCAGCGCCAGCGTGCCAGAGGGATCACTGTGTCCATGCTCCTCATGGGGTTGCCTCCGCCCGCATGGACACCTCCGCCGTCTGCAACTCGCCGCGCAGCGGCACCTGGCCCAGCGGTCTTTGATAGCGGCAAGCAACGTAAAACAAACGTGTGCCCGGAGGAGGCGTGAAGTCCAGTAGCGTCGTCGCCCAGCCTGGCATCAGCGCCACGGGCGCCTGGGACAGTACCCGCCCGTCCAGGCCGCGGAAGGCGAGATAAATGCCCTGCGCATCGCTTGCGCCCAGCCAGCGGCTGTGCATCTGCACCCGATAGTGCTGCCCGGGCGCCAGGGCGATCAACTGTTCAAACAGCCATCCCTGGTCGGGTTCCATTCCCCCGAGCCGTACCGATACCACGGGGTTTGGCATCACGTTGGAGATGAGCAACAGTTTTACTGCGGCCGATGCCGTCCAGCCAAAGCCGAACCCCGGCCATGAGTGTTGAAATTGGCTGTCGCTGACCCTGCCGGCCTGCGCCCGTTCCTGGCGGAGATATCCCTGCCGGACGGCAGTATTCCACGCCCTCAGCGCGAAGGCCGCACGCCCACCACGATCGTGGTTCGCGGCCTGTACCTCCCCGGCCCGCCGCGCAGGCGGGCGGCTGACCACGCCCAGGATTGCCTCCAGGCCGCTGCGGCAATTCGGAAACAACCGTTCCGGGCACGTCAGTCGATCCCACACCTGTTCGGCTGCGGCGAGCGCGCTGTCATCGAGGAGCACGCCGGCGATGGCCAACGTTAACTGGGGCCGCTGACGGGGGAGAATGGCCAGCAGCGGTTGCGGATCGTTCCCGCTGGCGCGCAGGCAGGCGGCAACAGCGATCGGCGCCTGACTGGCGGGCGCAATCGCCAGAGCATGTTTCATTTCCGCCCAGAAGCCTGCCTCGTCGCCCAGCAGGAGATGAAAATTGGCCAGTTCGTAATGTGCTGCAAATCCCTGGCTGTCCTGTGCGGCGTGCTCCAGCGCCCTTCGCGCCGCGGGTAGCTCGCCAAGGCGATACTCCGCCATTCCCAGACTCCGCCAGTTCTGCCAATCATAACCGTCCAGTTCGGTGGCTCTGCGGGCGCTCGCCAGGGCAGCCTCCGGATTGAAATCCAACTCCAAATCGGCCTGCTGACGCCAACTGCTGGCGATGTCCGGCCGCATGGCAATCGCGTCCCGCAAATGCCACAGCATGGCCTCCGCCGGCATGGCATCGTTATTGACCGCTGCGCTATAATGCGCGGCCACCATCGTGCGCACCGCCATCCAGCTCAGCATGAGGCTTATAGCCAGCACCGGCACGCACACCGCCAACGCAAGCCACCTTCCCGCGCCGGTGGCGCGCTGCGATCGTGCCCGCCAGGGCTCCCCCACCAGCCGGGCGCTCCGATGCTGTGGCGAATGGGGATGCGCTCGCCGGCCATGGACGCTCATAGCGCCACCTGGTCTGCGATCGCGTGGGTGGCGGCCGGGGAGACCTTTGGCCGGCCCCGGAGCGGCAATTTGCGCAGCAGGCGCCAGAGCAGCCAGACGCCATGGGCTTGCGCCCACACGAACACGAAATAGAATTGATAGCGCTCCCGGTACTGGCCCAGCGCATTGGCACTCAGTGCGTACAGAATCGTGAGCTCGACCGCATAAACCAGCAACAAACGTGCGGTGCGGGAGCTGCGCCACAAGGCTACCGCGCCCAGCACGGCAAACGGCAGTCCTATCCAATGGAGCACCATCGCGGGATAAAGGAACCCGACGTTCCTACCCAGCTCCCAGGGTCGCGGGGTCAGCAAAAAATGCCCGATACCGTAGAGGATCTGTTGCGGCTGCAAGTCCCGCAAAACCTCGCTGCTGCGCGCGCTGAGATGAATGAGTCGCGCGACCGCCGCCGCGCCGACGACGGCGACCGGCACCAGCCATATCTTCTGAAGTTTCTGCTCGGAAATAGTGAGCCACAACCCGAAGGCCACCACCACGGGCAGGGCGGCGTAGTAGCGCACACTGGTGAGCACGAGGCTGATCACCGCCAGCCAAAGAATCGATCGGAGACTGAATCGCCGCGCCAGCAGCAGCAAATAATACAACATCATGAGCAGCAGGCAGAGAACAAGAGAATCTTTAAGGTCAGCGAACGAGCTGTAACAAATCATCATGGGGTGCAGCAGCATGGCCGCGGCCATGACTTTGGCGTAGAACGGGCGTCCGCCACAGAGGATCACGATCCGGTATAGAAAAAAGCCCGCCACAAGCGTTGCAGCGACGTTGGCCAGTACAGGCACGCAGATCCGGATGCCGAACAAGCTGAACCAGAGCAAGTTCCAAAGAAATGGTCCAATCTTGATCCTATCTCCGGCGACGACCTGGGCAAAGCGGAAGCCGCTTGCGGTGAACAGCACGGTGAAGACGTTGTACCCGGAAGTGAGCAGCTTAGCGCCCCCATTCGCGTATGTGTTCGCGTCGATACCGATCCAGGCGCCGCGGAAGTAGTACTGGAAATAGGCAATGGGAATCGCAAAACGGATCAGGACCACGAGCACCGCAACTGCCGTGGGCAAATATTTGCGGGTTAAAAAAATGCAGAACCCAACCAGCAGTGCTGCTTCCAGCCAGGCGGACTGGTTCAAAGTGTGCGGCATGTCACCCGCTACAGCAGCGCCTCCAAAACCGCAGCCGTCTGCAACGCTGCCGTACCTGCTCCAAACTCATTGAGAATCCTCTGCCGGCAACGCGCCCCGGCCACCGCTGGCTCCCATCCTAGTACCGCCTGCCAGGCCGCTGCCAGCCCCGCCGCATCGCCCGCGGGAACGACCATGCCAGTATCGCCGACCAGGTAAGTCGTATCGCCGACGTCAGTTCCCACGCAAGGCACCTCACAGGCCATAGCCTCGCCCAGGCTGTTCGGGAACCCTTCCGAATCCGAGCTGAGCGTGCAAAGGTTCAGGCTGCTGTAGAGAGCCTCCAGGTCAGTACGCTCACCCACAAAATGCATCCGCAATCCCAGCCCCAGTCTCTGCGCCTGGGCGCGGAGTGCCTGCGCATAATCCGCCTTACCGCCGCCCACGCAAAGGAAATGGACATCGGGCGGCATCTGGGCCGCCGCCTGCAGGAACAGCGTGTGGTTTTTCACCGGATCCAGCCGGGAGATGATGCCGACCACTGCAGCCCCGGCGGGAATGCCCCATTGTTGCCGCACCCGCAGTCCGGCCGCCGCGTTTGGCCGAAAGCGCTCGGTATCGATGCCGTTGTACACCACCCGCGCCTTCACTTTACCCTGCGTTGCGCGTAGCAGCAGTCGGCGGCCAGCCTCGCTATTGGAGACGACCGCGTCGGCCCAACGTTGGAGGCCCCACTCGAACCGCAGCAAAACGCGCTCGCGCTGCGACGAAAGCTGCTCCGGCGCGAGCGTGCTGCGCATGCCACAGACGAGATGCACGCCGCCCAAAAGTGGTCGGCAGAGCAACAGCCGGAGATTGGCCCCCGGCAGAAACGAGTAGATCCACGTCGCTTGCAGGCGTCGTAAAACCAAGGCCAGCGCCAGCACATTTCTGCGGCTGCTGGGAGCTTGCACGTGCCGCACCCCTGCCGGTGCAGGAAACTGAGCCATGCCCGGAGGCACAGCACGGTAGGTCACGAGAATGACCTCAAACTTGCTCTGATCCAGATGCTGCGCGAGCGTGACGAGTTGGCGCTCCGCGCCTCCTACCCATAGGCTGCCAATCAACAGCACGAGCCGTCGCCGCGGCCCACGCTGCGCGCCAACCTTCGGCAAATGCACCCCGGCTGGCGTTGGCGCTACCGTATCGCCTCCAGAACCGCCGCCGTCCGCTGTGCCAGTGCCGCCGTACTGTAGCAATCAAGGATCCGCTGGCGCGCCCGCTGTCCGGCCCGAGCGCGATCCCAGCTCAGAACCGTTCCCCAGGCCTTCGCCAGTGCCGCCGCATCATCCGGCGGCACGGTGACTCCGGTTTCGCCCAATAGCGCGGCGGTGTCGCCCACCTCAGTGCCCACACAGGGAACGCCGCAGGCCATTGCCTCCGCTAATGCATTGGGCAGGCCTTCAAAACGCGAGCACAGGGTACACAGGCTCAAGGCGTTGTAGGCGGCGCCCATATCTGCGGTGTCGCCGGTAAACAGGACCCGTGCGCCGAGCCCCAGCCCCTGCGCCATTGTTTGCAGTTCGCGGATATAATCCACGGGGCCACCGCCAATGCAGGCAAACTGCACGGCGGCAGGCATTTGCGCGGCTGCCAGCAGAAACAGCTCATGATGCTTGGCGTAGTGCAGGCGCGCCACGATTCCGATCAGAGCGACGTCGTCGCGAATGCCGTGCTCCTGCCGGAAGCGCCGTCCCCCATCTGCATCTGGCCGGAATCGCTCCGTGTCAATTCCATTGGGCACTACCCTGGCCTGGATCCGTCCATGAGAGGCGCAGGCCAGCAGGTCGCGGCCAGCCTGGCTATTGGCGATGACCCCATCCGCCCAGCGAAGAAAAACGGGCTCGGCCCGCAACATGATCCGGCGGCGCAGCGAGGGGGCCTGCCGCGGCCGGCAGCAACTGCGGAAGCACATGATCAGCCGAGTTGTGCCCAGCCAGGGTCGGTAGAGTACCAGGCGCAGATTCGCCCGCGGCAGACCGCCGCAAATCCATGCCGGTTGCAAGGCCCGCAGACGTCGCAGCAATTTCCGGTTCCAGCCTCGCCCCGGCACGTGGACATGCTGGACGCCTGGGGGTACGCAAAACGTAGCCACATCCGCAGGCACGTCGCGATAAGTGATGACGATCACCTCAAAGCCCTTCGCGCCCAGGCTTTGGGCTAACGTGATCAACTGCCGCTCCGCACCGCCGATCCGCAGGCAGTCGATGAGCAACACCAGCCGCCGCCGCTCTTCACGCGCCATTGCCATGCTCACGGAAATCGCTGGCGGCAGCTTGGAGGAGCCCGGAGCGCCAGCGGGCGCACCCGGCCGGGAATCGAAGCCCGCACTCCAAGCGATCAACGGGAGCGACCCGGGCAAAAAGTGGCGAGCCACAACGGGCGCTGCTGCACGCATCCGCATCCGCCTCACAGCTACGCGCTGGCGGCCGCCGCCGCTCGCACACGGTCGCCAAGTTGCCTCCAAGCCTGTTCATAGACGCGCAAGGTCGCCTGCACGACCCTGCTTTCGTCAAATTCTGCGGCAACCAGCCGGCGCCCGTTGGCGCCCATGCGGGCGCGTAGTCCAGCATCGGCGGCGAGGCGGGCGACGCGATCCGCTAATTCCAGTGCATCTCCAGGGGGAATCAGAAAACCGGTCAGTCCCTCCTGCACGATCTCCCGGCAGCCGGGCACGTCCGTGGCCACCAGGGGCTTGCCCATTGCCGCCGCCTCGATCAGGATGCGGGGCACGCCCTCTCGAATCTGGCTCGGCAACACGACCACGTCGCTGCTCTGCAGCACCTCCCTCATATCCTCGCGGTGGCCAAGATACCGGATCCATTTTTTTTCCACCCAGGCGGCGATCTCCTCTTCCCCAATAGCGCCGAATAAGCCCCGATCCGGTTTGCCCGCCAGCACGAACTCGACGTGCAACTCACGCTCGCGCAAGTATCGCGCCGCCGCTACAAACTCGCGCACGCCCTTAAAGGCGTTCACGCGCGTGGCCATCAGCACAACCACAGCGTCGGAGGGCGCCCGCGCGGTAGCAGTGAAGCGTTGCAACGAGACGCCGGAGCCGCGGATGAGGTGGAAGTTGCTTGCCCGCAACGCCCGCCATTGTTGTAACTCCTGGATGTCGTCGGGGTTTTGCAGAATGTTTTCCACGCCCGGCCCATTGCACGCCAGCCCATACCAGCGCCGCATCAGGCTTCGGGCCGGACGGGAACGCAGTCCCGGTGCCGAGAACGCGGACCAAAGGCCAGCCGGAGCGTTGACTACGGCGTAGCTATGGCGACACCAACGCCTCACCAGCGCGCCGTAGAGCATTGGCTTGACGGTGAAATAATGCACGAGATCGGGGCGTACCTTGGCGATCACGCCCGTCAACCGCCGCATCTCGGCCACCGCCCGCCATGGCCCACTCACTTGCCGCGATAGCTTCCAACTGTGGCAAGGGAAACCCAGCCTCCGCAGACGCGGCAGATATTCCCCCTCCGAACCCAGTAGATGCACTTCATGTCCTTCCGTCCGGATCGCCTCCGCCAGCGCGAGACGATAGTTGTACAAATACCAGTCCAGGTTAGCAACCATCAGGACACGCATCGGTCTACCGCCACCTTGCTCTGGCGCAATGTTCCAGCGCTCTGCGGATATTATTCTTCGCTACAAACCATCTCATGCGTCAGCGACCAAGCCAGATTTATGTCCCCTGGCGTGACGCCCTAAAAGATGCGCCCCGCGTTGTAACCCACGGCGAGGGCCAAAGTCTGCATGCTGGTATTGATCACCGCGGCCAGTACCTTGGATCGCTGGCTCTCCGCAACGTAAACTACCGCACCCGAATGGAGTGCAATATCTTCTGCTCGGCGTTTCAATATGCCGTCTAAATTGACTACCAGATCGGGCGGCGGTGTTGCGCTGGCGCTTTGGTACATGATTTGCACATGCTGCTTGTCCGCCGTCCCACTCAGTCCTTGCGCGAGCGCTAGGGCCCGCAGCAGGGTCATGCGCTGGCCCGCTGTGATTGGAAACGCCCCCGACTTAGTCACAGCCCCGACCACGTATACGAATGTGGCAGGTTCCACTTGTACTGACTCTTGCCCCGTCAGCAGTGGGCCCGATTGCAGACCCTCGACGATCGGCTCCAGGGGCAACTCGGTAACTTGTGGCCTGCCGCCTCCCTCGGGCAAGGTCCGGATGCGGACCTGATCCCCCGCCTCCTGGCTCAGCCCGCCGGCGCGGGCAATAGCTTCTGCCAGCGTCAGCGGGCGGATGGCCTCCAGAACCCCGGGATGATTAACTGCACCGGACACCACAACCATGTGACTCGCTACCTCTCGCACTACCACCCGCACCTGCGGTTGATGCGCCAAGTGCGCTCGGGCCAAGTCTGTGACGATTCGCTGTGCGATTTGTGGCGGTGTCGCACCCGCGGCGTGGATGGGTTGGCCCAGGTAGGGGAGGGAAATGTCACCGCGTGCGTCCACCCTATACTGACCGGTCAGGTCGCGCATCTGATCCACCAGGACGGTCAACACATCATCATCCCCTACTACATAGGTGTCCGGCGCGGCCGGCACTACCAGATTGGCATCCAGCGTACTTACCGCCGGCTCGGCTGGTGCCTGAGTGGTTTGCCCCTGCGCTTGCGCACGCAAACCTGGTGCCCCTGCGATTCCTATGGCAGCCATGAAGATGCAACCCAAGCCAATGTTCCGGGAACGCCGCCTCATTCTTATTCACTCTCCTCGCCGTCGCCATCCGAGTTGTAATAGTTGTGATAGGCGCTCTGGTAGTAGTAGTACGGATCCAGCCGCGCGCTCACGCAGTTGAGCACGATACCGGTGACGTCAACGCCGGTGGTGCGCAATTGGCGCAGCGCGCCGCGAACCAGGTTCCGCGCTGTTTTCCCCGCACGCACCAGCAGCACTAGCGCATCCGTATCCCGGGCGATGGCCCCGCTATCGGCGAATCCCAGCGTGGGGCCGCAGTCAATGATGACGCGGTCGAACCTCTCCCGCAATCGATCGAGAACGGCGGGCCAGTGTTGCTGCAGCAGCTCGGCGGAGTTGGTCACCGTGGGGCCGGCGGTAAGCAGCGTCAGATTGTCGCGCCTTGAGGGCTGCAGAGCCGCTTCCAGATCCATCGTGCCCCGCAGCACCGGCGATAACCCGCGCTGATTCGCCACCCCGAACAGCCGGTGAACCCGCGGCTTGCGCAGATCTCCGTCGACCAGCAGCGTGGATTGCCCCATCTGCGCCATCGACGCCGCCAGATGCCCGGCCGCCGTGGATTTACCCTCCGCTGGTAGGGCGCTGGTAATCGCCACGACACGCGCCTCCGCAGCGCCCAGCAGAATGGCGCTTTGCAGCGAAACAATCGCTTCGTGGTACGGGTGCCGCGCCTCGCGGTCCTCCTCACTGCCGCCGCCGGCGAGCTGCAGTTCGTTCTCTGATTCCAGCAGCGGCAGCAGGCCTAGCACCGGCACGCGGAACAGCAATTCGACCTGTTCGGCAGAGGCCACGCTCTGATCCAGAGCGTCGCGCGCCAGGACAAATCCCACGCCCGCCAGCAGCGAAAGCAGCAGCGCTACTGCTGCGGTGAGCTTGGGGCGGGGCGCGACGGGCCGGAAATCGGGCCGCGCCGGGCTGACCACCCGGGCGTTGGTGGTGTGAAAACCGGCGGCCAGCTTTGATTCTGCAATCCGCTGCAGCAGGTCGTAATACAGCTTGGTGTAGTTCTGCGCCGCCGCCTGCAAGCTCCGGTAGGTGATGGCACGCCGCTCGAACTGGTCCATGGCCTGCTTTTGTTGGGCCACGGCTTGCTCCAGCAGCATCTCCTGCAGTCGAGCCGCCACGAATTGGGCCCGTGCCGCCCCGGCCAGCCGCGCTTGCGCCTGCTGCACCGCTTCCTCGTCCCGTCGGACGACCGTACTTTGTTGGCGATAACGCGGATGGCTGGTCCCGTAGATCTGGCCCAGAACCTGCAACTGATTCTGGTCCGTCTGCAGCCGGCCACGCAGTGTCTGTACTTCCTGGGTCAGTGTCGGATTTGTCCATCCCGCAGCCGCCCCCGAGTCGATCACCCTCACCGCCGCTTGCATCTGCATGCGCTGGCTTTTCGCCTTCGTGAGGTCGCTGTTCAGCTCGGTGAGCCGCGCCACCATGATATTGTCTTTGCTGTCCGGATCGAGAATGTTGGCGCGGCTCTCGTAGCTGACTAAATTCTGCTGTGCCTGCTCCGTTTGTGCCCGCAGATTGTCCAACTGACCCGACATGTAGGCCGTAGACTGGTTCAGTGCCTGCGCCCGGCTGTTGTATTCCAGATTCAGAAACGAGTTGGCAATGGCGTTGGCAATCTGCGCCGCCAGAGTTGCGCTCTGCGTCTGATAGCTGACATTCAGCAGCAGCGAGGCTGGCGGTCGACTCACGCTCACGCCATTGGAAAGCTGGCGGAGTACGTCGTCCGGCGAAGGGGTGAGGTTCGGGTGCGAGGGAGCGCGGAACGCGGGGTTATCCTGCAGGTGTAGCTGCTCGACCACTTGCAGCAGCACAGCCGGGCTCGTCATTACGGTCTGGTCGGTCAGCACCAGTGCGTCGCTGTCCGCGGTGCTTGCCCGTTGCAGATGCTCGTCCCCGACCACCTGCGCGCCCAGCGCGTCCACCTGCAACGTGGTCACCGCCGCATACTGCTTCGGCCGCGTGAGCGCGATCAAAGTCGCAACAGCCGTAACGACACAGACAAATGTAACCAGCCGCCACAGATTTCTCTGCAGCAACCTGCCGTAATACACCCAGGGCGTGCCACTCCCTGCCGGCCGCTCTGCTTGCGGTCCCGCCTCTTCCGTTGCTTGCCACCAGGGCGCCGGCGCGCCCGCCCGCCCGGCGACCGGCTGCGGCGGAGGGATCGGGGAGGGTTGTTGTACAGCTTTGGGCATAATTTCAATCTTCTCGTCGTTACCAAAGGCGGGCGCAGGCGGCTACCTGCGCCCGCCCCGGTCTCCGCCAGTGGTCGACTTGCGTTGTTCTGGTTGGCGGCGGAGCGCCGACTGTGTTCACGCTGCCTTTCCGGCAATCGGTCCGGGGGGACTCAATCGAAGGTTAATGCTGGTCAGTATATTCGTGAAGCCGGCCGCATTGCAAGCGGCAGGAGCGGCCATGCTGCAACGCCGGCTCAGATCTCAGGTGTCCTACTGCCACACAAGGTCCGCCGCCGGGCCCGCTGCGTTTCAGCTGCCCCCCATTGACTCTCTCGGCTGTCTTTCCGTTGCGGGTTGGCCCGGTTTTCGTCTACACTCTAGCTTCTCGGGATTTTCTTCAGATCCGCGTGCGAATCGCAAGGCGATTTGCGGCAGATACTCAGGGCTGTTTTATGCTTCTTGCCATTAACGACCGCACCGCCAAAATTGGGATCATCGGCCTCGGTTACGTAGGCCTTCCGCTCGCGCTGGTGTATCAGCATGCCGGCTTCCATGTCACCGGTTTTGATAACGACGTCTCCAAAGTGACCAGCCTGGCCCAGGGGCGGAGCTACATCCAGCATATTGGCGCCGAGACGGTTGCCGAGGCCGTGGCCTCGGGCCGATTTCAAGCCACCACCGACTTCGACCGCTTGGCCGCGCTGGACGCCATCCTGATCTGCGTACCCACGCCGCTGACCGACAAGCGTGAGCCCGACGTGAGCTTTATCGAAAATGCCGGCCGCGAGATCGCCCGCCGCTTGCGCCCGGGCCAGCTTATCGTGCTCGAGAGCAGTACCTACCCGGGAACCACCGAAGAGGTGCTGTTGCCCCTCCTGGAAGCCAGTGGCGTGCGCTGCCGGGCGGAGCTTAAAGCCATGGCGCAGGCCGCGCATGCCAGCGCGTCGGTCGCGGTGGCCGACACGGGGCGCGCCTATGTTGCTTATTCCCCCGAACGCGAGGACCCAGGCAACCGCGATTTCACCACCCGTACGATTCCCAAGCTGGTGGGTGGCATCGACCCGGAATCCGGCGCCCTGGCGCTGGCACTGTATTCGGCCGCTTTCGAGAGCGCCGTCGGCGTCTCCAGCGCCCGCGTTGCCGAAATGGCAAAAATCCTGGAAAACACCTATCGTTGCGTCAATATCGCGCTCGTCAACGAGCTCAAGCAGCTCTGTCTTCGCATGGGCATCGATATCTTCGAGGTCATCGAGGCCGCAGCCACCAAACCCTTCGGATTCCATCCTTTCTACCCCGGCCCCGGTTTGGGCGGGCACTGCATCCCCATCGATCCATTTTATTTATCCTGGAAAGCTCACGAATTCGATTTCACCACTCGGTTCATTCAGTTGGCGGGAGAGATCAATACCGAGATGCCGTACAAGGTCGTCGAGGCCATCACCACCGCGCTCAACCGCCGCCGCCTCCCGGTGGACGGCGCGCGCATTTTGATCCTGGGTGTCGCTTACAAGAAAGATATTGACGACTTGCGGGAATCACCCGCGCTGAAGGTGATTGAATTATTGTCCAAATTGGGCGCCGAAGTGAACTACCATGATCCTCACTGCCCGCGCGTCTGGCGAGGACGCCATAATGATTTCGAGATGGCCTCGATCCCATTTATCCCAGCCGACGCCGCGCAATTCGATTGTGTTGCAGTCCTGACGGATCACACCGACTTGGATTATCGCGCCATCGCCTGCCACGCCCGCCTGCTCATCGATACCCGCAACGCCACGCGTGGGCTCCGTGCCGATAACGTCGTCCATTGCTGAACCGCGCGTGACAGCACCGAGCGTCGCTGGGCCGGTGGCGGCAGCTTGGAGGAGCCCGGAGCGCCAGCGGGCGGACCCTGCCGGGAATCGAAGCCCGCACTCCAAGCGACCATCGGGAGCGACCCGGGCTAAAAGTGGCGAGCCACCCCCTACGTCGTCAAGGTTAGCGGCCCGAACCCGATTGCGGACGCACGCAATACACCCGGGAGCTGCTCCCCAGGAGCTTCGCCAGCCATTGGCGCTTCGGCGCCGGTAAGGCGCTACCGAACAAGAGGCAGCCTGTGCCGAACATGCCTACGGGACGGTCGCGTATCACCGTGAAACCATTCTCCCCAAAGCTGCGCCGCCAGCGGCCGCGCCGGAATCGCCAAAGCTCAAATCCTGCATGCGGCCCCAAGGCAAGAGGAGGCTGGATCAGAGCCGCGTAGCCTGCGGCGAGCGCGTCCCTCCAGGCGCCTCGGCGGGTGTGGTTTCGGGGAGGTCTCCATGTACTCCAGGCCACGGCGCGAGCCAGCGCCATTGCAGCCATCGGAAACGAGGCAAGGCTGGTCCAAAAACGCCAGGACACCGTTGGCACCACGTGAACCGCGTAGCCCCCAGGTCGCAGCACCCTCCGCATTTCCCCGCTCAGCGATCCCAGATTCCTGACGTACATCAGACAGTGCGACGTGTACACAACATCAGCGCTGGCATCCGCCACCGGCAGATGCTCGCCCTCGTATTCCTGCACAGGAAACACCCGGTTTCGCGCATAGTGAGCGTAATTCCTGTAGCCAGATTCACGCCGGTCCACCGCCTGCACGCTATAGCCATGTTCCTGCAGGTAGCGTGCCTGAACTCCCGTACCCGCTCCGATTTCCAGCACGTCGGCTCGCGCCGGAAACTCGTTGAGAATCGCCTCCAGCTCCCAAATCCGAATCCGATTCAGATCGTTGGCACCCACGATCATGCACCGGCGCGCTGCCGGTCGCCATACTCGCCGAGCGTGAGCCCCTCGGCTCCGCTTGCCCTCCAAAACGTGAAGAGCTGCTCATAGCAGCGGAAAACCTTAGCGATCGAGTCCTCGGAAGGCCAGTAGGGACTAGCCCCGGCGATCATTTCCGATGAGTGTGTCATCATGTTTGCAAAGCCTTGCCGCGCCCAAGCCCATTTCGAAATGCTTTTCATAAGCTCATTGGAGCTATTCCGGCGAAGCCGCAGCCATTCGGGCGTAAGCTTGACCCCGAGTATTTTGCGGTTGAAAGAATCGGGACGGATCAGCCAGGTAGGCAGCCACGACCGGCGGATGGAACACGGCACCTCGATGACTTCGCCGATGAAGTGCGGTTTTGCACTGGCGAACCGATAATCTGGGCCCCGCGATTTGCGCCAATCGATACCGGGCGTGATGCTCGTGTCATATCGAATACCGAGGCGCTCCAGCACCCGATGATGCGCCGCGCTGAAACCCCAGCGTCCGGCCCGATGCGACACGACAGGTCCAAACTCCTCCCGCAGCAGCCGTAACAGCGCGTCGAGCTTCGCTTCCAGCACTGCCTCGGGATACTCCGTAGCGCACCTTTTTTCCCCATCGAGCGGGTGCTGCGGTGGAATTTCCCACAGATGAGGATGAGCGCCGATTTCGCACTCGCCGGTGCGCAGCATCTCCAGCAGCGCCAGCCGGTAGGGCCGGTTTTCTGCCACGGAGTGGGTTACCAAATAGGTGGGGCGAACCCCATACTGGCTACAAAGGCGATGAAAACGGCGCAGGCCGTGGGCGCTTTCAAACCCCGTGCCCAGCGGACTTTGCCAGCAATTGTCTGGTTCAACGTCAACGGTGAAGATGACGATAGGCTTCATGATCCTGCTCTCTGGCTGAAATCATCAGTGCTCATCCCTGTTGGAGTTCCGATCTGGCCGGCTTCGCTCGCGGCGCCCCAAAGCCTGCCGCGTGGGCTCACGCCTTCAAGCTCGCGCCCCTAGCCCCCTGCCCACGGTACCAGCCCACTGTCCGTTCCAGTCCCTCGGCAAAGCTCACCTGCGGCTCATACCCCAGCAGCTCCCGTGCCCGGCGGATATCGGCCAGCGAGTGCTTAACATCGCCGGAACGTTCCGGCCCATAATGCACCTCCCCGGTATACCCCAGCATCGGCCGCAGCAGAGCCAGCACCTGTTGGAGCGACGTCCTCTCGCCCGTGGCCACGTTCACTACTTTCCCAGCCACGCGATCCGCCGGGGCTTCGGCCGCAAGCAAATTGGCCGCTACCACGTTATCAATATAGGTGAAGTCGCGGCTCTGCTCGCCGTCACCGTTCACCTGCGGCGCGTTGCCGTCCAGCATGGCGTTGATAAATCGCGCCAGCACCGCCGCGTAAGGACTATTGGCGTCCTGATAGGGTCCAAAAACATTGAAATATCGCAGACTCAGCGTCGTCAGCCCATAGCTCGCGTGGAAGGCCTGCAGATAAAGCTCGCCGGCCAACTTGGCAGCCGCATAGGGAGATAAGGGCGCCGGCACGAAGTCTTCGCGCTTGGGTAGGGTCGCACTGTTGCCGTAGGCCGACGAGGATGCCGCATAGATCACGCGCTCCACGCCCGCTGCCCGCGCCGCCACCAGAAGATTGACGGTAGCGTCCACATTGGCCCGGTTGCTCTCCAGTGGCTGCGCTACCGAGCGTGGCACGCTCGGGATAGCTGCCTCGTGAAACACCACCTCCACTCCCTCGCAGGCGCGCTGTGCGCACGCCGTGTCGCCGATGTCGCCCTCGATAAATTCCAACCCCTCGCAGCGCTTTAGATTTTCACGCTTCCCAGTGGCGAAGTTATCGACCCCGCGCACCCGCTCGCCCCGCTGCAGCAGCGCCGCTGCCAGCGCGGAACCAATGAATCCTGCCACCCCAGTCACCAAATACACCTTCTGCATAGTCAGAGTCTATCATCGCCCTTGCTGCACCTGGCGGCAGCTTGGAGGAGCCCTGAGCGCCAGCGGGCGGACCCTGCCGGGAATCGAAGCCCGCACTCCAAGCGACCAACGGGAGCGACCAGGGCTAAAAGTGGCGAGCCACCGAGCCTCCCCGCCGCTCAAGTTAAAATAGTCCTCCGGAGGCCTTCATGAACTCTTTTGGCGCGCGCGCGCCCCTCGCCGCTGGCGGCCCGCACATCTATCGGCTCGATGTCCTCGAAAAATCTGGCGTAGGCCCGGTCTCCCGTCTCCCCTACGCCATGAAGATCCTGCTCGAAAACCTCCTCCGCCACGAGGACGGCCGCTTCGTCACCGCCGACGACATCACCCGTCTCGCCAATTGGAACCCCCGCCACAACTCCAATCGCGAAATCGCCTTCACCCCCGCCCGCGTCCTTTTGCAGGATTTCACCGGCGTCCCCGCCGTCGCCGATCTCGCCGCCATGCGTGATGCCTTCCGCGCCCGCGGCGGCGACCCCAAACTCATCGGCCCGCAGCAGCCCGTCGAGCTGGTCATTGACCACTCCGTCCAGGTCGACCGCTACGCCTCCCCCTCCGCCTTCGCCTTCAACGCCGAGCGCGAGCTCCAGCGCAACCGCGAGCGCTACCTCTTCCTCCGCTGGGGCCAAAAGGCGTTGCAGAACTTCCGCGTCGTTCCCCCCGATACCGGCATCGTCCATCAGGTGAATCTCGAGTATCTCGCCCGCGTCGTCGTCCGCTGCAAGTGCAATGGGACCGTCGAAGCCTATCCGGATTCCCTCGTCGGCACCGACTCCCACACCCCCATGGTCAACGGCCTCGGCGTCCTGGGATGGGGCGTCGGCGGCATCGAGGCCGAAGCCGCCATGCTCGGCCAGCCCATCTCCATGCTCCTGCCCGATGTCCTCGGCGTGCGCCTGCTCAACCACCTCCAGCCCGGCACCACCGCCACCGATCTGGTCCTCACCATCGCCGAAGCCCTGCGCAAAAAAGGCGTCGTCGGCAAGTTCGTCGAGTTCTTTGGCGAGGGCGTCCGCCATCTCACCATCCCCGACCGCGCCACCCTCGGCAACATGTCCCCCGAGTACGGCGCCACCATCGCCATCTCCCCCATCGACGAAGCCACGCTGCACTACCTCCGCTTCACCCATCGGGATCCGGACCGCGTCTCCCTCGTCGAGCGTTATGCCAGGGAGCAGGGTCTGTTCGGCTCCGATACGCCCGCCTCCAGCTACACCGACGTGTTGGATTTCGATCTCGCGCAGGTCGAACCCTCCCTCGCCGGTCCCAAGCGTCCGCAGGATCGCATCCCCCTCAGCCGCAGCAAATCCGCTTTCGCCCAGGCCCTGCCCAAGCTCCTGCCCACAGGCGGCACCGCTGCCGCCAAAGCCGAAAGCAACGGCCACCAATTGCATCATGGCTCGGTCGTCATCGCCGCCATCACAAGCTGCACCAACACCAGCAACCCCACCGTCCTGATGGCCGCCGGCCTGCTCGCCAAAAAAGCCGTCGAGCGCGGCCTCAAATCCCAACCCTGGGTCAAAACCAGCCTCGCCCCCGGCTCCAAAGTCGTCACCGAATACCTCAACAAAGCCGGTTTCACGCCCTATCTGGAGCAGCTCGGCTTCAACCTCGTCGGCTACGGCTGTACCACCTGCATCGGCAACAGCGGCCCGCTACCCGAGGAGGTCGCCGCCGAAGTCCAGGATCGCAATCTGGTCGCCGTCTCCGTCCTCAGCGGCAATCGCAACTTCGAGGGACGCATTCATCCCCAGGTCCGCGCCAACTACCTCGCCTCCCCGCCTCTCGTCGTCGCCTACGCCCTCGCCGGCGACATGAACCGCGACCTCACCACCGAGCCCCTCGGCCAAGGCAAAGACTCCCAGCCCGTCTACCTCCGCGACATCTGGCCTACGAACGAAGAAGTCGCCCAGGCGGTGGAAAGCTGCGTCTCGCCCGACATGTTCGCCCGCGAGTACAGCAACGTCTTCACCGGAGATCAGAACTGGCAGGGCCTCCAGGTCGCAGGCGGCGATTTATATCACTGGGATGAGGCTTCCACCTACATCAAAAAGCCCCCCTTCTTCGAGGGTGTGCCCGAGGCTCCGGACGCTATCCGCGCCGCCCGCGTCCTCGCCTACCTCGGTGATAGTGTCACGACGGACCATATTTCCCCCGCCGGCTCCATCGCCGCCAAAAGCCCCGCCGGCGAGTACCTCATCGCCCACGGCGTCCCGCCCGCCGATTTCAACTCCTACGGCTCCCGCCGCGGCAATCACGAGGTCATGGTGCGCGGCACCTTCGCCAACGTCCGCCTCCGCAACCGCCTCGCCCCCGGCACCGAAGGCGGCTTCACCCGCCACCTCCCGGCCGGCCCCGGCGGCCAAAAGGACGTCATGACCATCTTCGCCGCCAGCCAGATCTACGCGGCGGAGGGCGTTCCCTGCATCATCCTCGCCGGCGCCGAGTACGGCTCCGGCTCCAGCCGCGACTGGGCCGCCAAAGGCCCCCGCCTGCTCGGCGTCCAGGCCGTGCTTGCCGTCAGCTTCGAGCGCATTCACCGCTCCAATCTGATCGGCATGGGCATTCTGCCGCTGCAGTTCGCCGACGGCCAATCCGCCGACTCCCTCGGCCTCACCGGCGAAGAAACCTATGACATCCCCGCCGGCAAATCCCTCGAGGCCGGCGGCTCGATCGATGTCACTGTCACCTCGCCCGACGGCTCCCAGCGCCGTTTCCCCATGACCGTCCGCCTCGACACCCCCATGGAGCTGGCCTACTACCGCGACGGCGGCATCCTCCCCTACGTCCTCAACCAGTTGGCGGCGAATGGCGCCGCCTCTGTCGCCGCCCCCGCCCAGGAATGCTAAGCCGCGAGGGTGGCGTCTATTCGCCGCGCGCCGGAGAATGACGCTCCGCCGCGGCCAAGCAGGCCGGTTGAGCCAGCAGCGGGGCAAGCTCGCCCGCCCGCAACGGCCGCGCGTAGAACACCACCGCGCCGGCGCGCCCCGTCCAGCCCCGGCCCAACTCGAGGTCCGCGCCCGGCGCCATGGCGCTGAGCCGCAAGGGGAACCGCGCCAGCGCGCGCCCGTCGCCATACACGCTCACCTCGCCGCCCTCCGCGCTCGCCAGCGCCAGATGGTGCCACGTGCCCAGCGGCCAGCCAGGCAGCGCGCGGCACGACGGTAGCGTCTCGGCACAGAACTCGATCTGGTGCGCGGCATTGAAGCCCAGGCTCCAGCCGCGGCCCCGGGCGCCGCGCGAAAATACCGCTCCGCTTCCCTCGGCTCGCACCCAGGCGCCCACGGTAAATCCCGCCGGCTGCAAGCTGACATCGTGGCCCAGATCCACGTCCGGACCGCCCCTGAAGGCAAATGCCTGCCCCGTCAGTCCGGGCGCGTATTCCTGGCCGGCAGCGGCTTGCGCCCCCAGGTTTCCCCAGGCGTCCGCGCCACTGCCGTCTCCCCGCCACCACGCCACCAGATCCGTCGTGGGCGGCGTGCAGAGGCGGCAGGGCGCGTCAAATACGGCCACCGCGCCGCGCTGCGGCAGCGACGCGAAGGCGCGCGCGTGTGCCGGCACGGTCACGATCGCGCTTACGGTGTCCGGCAGCCTCTCCAGCGCTTCATACCGGGTGGTGTCAAAAACCGCAGCATCCAGTAAGGCCAGCCGCCCCCCATCGATAAACTGCAGTTGATTCACCGCTCCCGTGCGCAGCGCGAGCGTATGCAGCCGCTTCCGGGTTGCAGTGCTGTACACGTAGACCAGGCCCGTCGCTCCTGCAGGACAGCCGCGGTGGTCGTAGGCCGCCGTGCAGACATCGCCGCCGCTGACCCACAGCTCATTCCCATCCGGCGATACGGCCATCGCCGTCGCCACCAGCGGCACATCTCCCGCCAGTGCAGCGGTAAAACGCGCCTGCGCCATATCCCACACCCCGATAGAGTCGTGCCCGCGCCCTCCGGCCGGCCCGCCGCACTGGTAGCCTACATATAAGGTGCCTCGCTTGGGCGAGAGCGCCAGCACGCTGGGACAGCTCGGGGTGGCGATGTGCTCGACCTCCAGGCGCGCCAGATCCAGTCGCTCCAGCCCGTCGAAGCGCTCGGCCAGGTAGGCGAAGCGTCCATCCGGTGTGACCGCGATGTCGTAGACCCCGCCCCCGACCGCCACCGGCGATACTCGCTGCGTGCGGATGTCCACCGCCTCCAGACCGTCGGGACCGCCCGCCAGCACCCGCTCACCGTTGGCCGCCAGCACCATAGGCCGCTCCCCTAACCGAATGGTGCTTACCGCGCGCAGGGCTCTGGTATCCAGCACGGTCAGGGTGCGTGCCTCGACGTTGGCGACATACAACTCGCTGCCCCCGGCCGCCAGCGCCAGCGCGCCGGGGGCCGGACCGGCTGCCAGCAACCGGTAGCGCCCCCCCGCCGCGGTCGAGGCCGCAAACAATTGCTGCCAGTTGCCGTTGAGCCCACCCTTCGGCTGCGCTTCCGGGGGCGGGTTGGCCTTGCGCCAATACAGCACCAGCCCCGCCATTCCCAGCAGGACCGCTGCCAATCCCAGCGACCGCCAAGCCCATCCCGGCCGCGGCGCCGGTGCTGGGCCTTCCGCCGGCATGGCCACGTCCGGCGCTTGTGGATCCCGTTGCCGCCGCCAGGCATCCAGTTCCTCGCTAAAGGCGTACACGGAGCCACGCTTCTGGTGCTCCAGCCGGTGAACCGGGAGACCTTCGCTCCGCTCCCAGCGCTGCACCGTCCGCACTTCCCGCCCCAAGTGGGCGGCAATGGCTTTCCATGAATCCAGCCGCGTGCCGGCGCGGTTCGGTTCCGTCATGAGACTGGGCGCGACATCAGGCGACATACGCTTCAGGTCACTTCATGTCGCTTGCCGCCGTCCTTTCTGACCCCAAAGAATAGCATGCGTCCGCCATTTTATTCCTGGAGCACACCCTCATGACCCCTCGTCGCGCATATATTTCCAGCGTTCTATTTTTGGTGACCAGCCTGATCCTGGCTGGCTGCGGCGGCTCGAGCAGCGCTGGCAGCAACTCCAGCTCCAGCACCACCCCAGGCCCGGTAGCCAAAATTGTCCTCAGCCCCGCCTCGGCTAGCCTCGCTATCGGCGCCACCCAGCAGTTGACCGCGGCGGTCAGCGACGCCAAGGGCAACGTCATCACCGGCGCCACGCTGACCTGGGTCAGCAGCAGTCCCAGCGCCGCCACCGTGAGCAGCAGCGGCCTCGTTACCGCCGTCGCGGCGGGCAGTGCCAATGTGACCGCGGCCTCCGGCGCCATCACCAGCGCCGCCGCCGCCATCACCGTCACCCCGCCCCCGGTAGCCTCCGTAAGTGTGTCTCCCGCTTCTCCCTCGATTCAGGAAGGCGCCACCCAGCAATTCACCGCCGCCGCCAGCGACGCCAAGGGGAACGCCATCAGCGGCGCCAGCTTCACCTGGGCATCGAGCAACACCGCCGTGGCCACCATCAATAGCAGCGGCCTCGCCACCAGCGTGGGCGCTGGCACCACTAACATCACCGCCACCGCGGGCGGCGTTACCAGTTCTGCCGACGTGCTGACCGTAACTCCCGCCAGCACCGTCACCGGCACCGCCGCCATGGGAGCGCCCCTCGCTGGGGTGACGGTCAACCTGGAGGAAGCTTCCGGCGCGGCCAGCCGCACCACCGTCACCGCCGCCGATGGCACGTTTACACTCGACTCGACGGGCATGACCCCGCCCTTCCTGCTCTCCGTGACGCCCAACTCCGGCACGCCCCTCTACAGCGTCAGCGCCGACAGCAACGCCACCGCCACCGTCAACCTCACTCCCCTCACCGATCTCACCATCCGCTCCTGGTACGCGGCCCAAGGCCTCGGCATGGACGCGGCCTTTACCGCGCCCGCCACCGCCGCGCCGCCTTCCCCCACCCAGCTCCAACCCGTGCTCACCTTTGTGCAGAACCAGGTGCAACTCTGGCTCAACCAGCAGAACCTGGCCGCCAGCTTCAACCTCATCTCTACTCCCTTCGCTGCCGACGGCACGGGCCTGGACAAGGTTCTGGATCTGACCACCGTCACCAACACTGCCAACGGCACCACCATCAAAGTCACCGACGGCACCACGACCCAGAACACCACCCTTACCTACACGCCCACCAGCGACTCCGTCACCGCCACCACGACGACCACCAGCGGCAACTCCAGCTCCACCAGCACCAGCACGACCGCAGTGCCGGTGAGCACACCCCAGGCGACGGCGTTGGCCGCCATCCTGGCGCAGACCACCGCCCTTAGTCAGGTCTTCACCACGAAGGGTTCACAGTTGGCCGCTACCGACATCGAACCCTTCATGAGCAGCAATCTCATGTTCGAGGGCCTCAACCAGAGTCAGTTCGCGGCCGAGCTGGTCACCTTTGCCCGCGGCAACACCGCCTCTATCACCGCCACCAACATGAATAGCCTCGATACCGTCAATGGCAAGGCCAGCACGCACATGGTCTTCTATCTCGGCCAGTCGCAACTCAGCGCCGACATGAACTGGATTCTCACCAGCGGCACTTGGCTGCTGGACGGCGATGAGCGCCCGGCGGGTGTGGATCTGAACTCGGAGTACAACGTCGCGCAGCAGGGCACAATCCTCAGCCCGCAGTCGGGTGTCTTCGCCGACGTGAAGGCGCCCCCCGGCCTGGTGACCGCCGCCGCCATCAGCGGCAGCGTCTTTGGTTCCAGCACGACTCTGGCCCAAACTTCCCAGCAGGTGGAAACCTTCGCGCCCACTCCAGGGGGAACCCTCGCCGTCACCCTCGATCACTTCGATGCCGGCGCGACCCTCACTTCCCTCATTCCGGCAGGGACTCCCTTTACCTTCAACCTCACCACCACCCACGGACCCCTCAGCTACACCCTCTACTCCAACGCCAACACCACCGAGGGCATTCAGCTCACCAACGTCTCCACCGCCAGCCTATCCTCCCTCAGTCTGGGTGCTGGCAATACCTTTACCTGGACGTTGCCGAAGACCTTTCCCATCGCCTCCATCCAGCTCAAGGCCGATTCCTACAACGGCGATCCCCAGGCCGCCTCTACCACCGACTGCCGCAACACCCTGCAGATGAGCAACATCAGCGCCACCAGCGGCAGCATCACTATCCCGGGTACCTGCAACGGCACCGTGGTCCACGTCCAAATCGGGGTCAACATCACCGGCCTCAACGGCGAGAGTACCCAGGTCTTTGCCCAATTCCACTAAACCTATGGCGGGGGCCGGGCTGGAACTTCACCCCCAGCCCGGCCAAGCGTCAGAGGGAGCGACTAGGGCAAAAAGTGGCGAGCCACACGGGGCAGGGAACTCCTACGCTAAAACTGCGCTCAGCGCCGCATCGAACCGCCGCGTAAACTCATCCACGTCGCCGGTCCCGATATTCATCGGCGGTGAAATCCGGATCACGTTTCCGTACAGCCCGCCCTTGCCGATCAGCAGCCGCTGATCCCGGCACGCCGTCAGCAGGTCATTGGTCTCCTTCGACGCCGGCTCTTTCGTCCGCCGGTCGCGCACCAGCTCCACCCCCAGCAGCAGCCCCATTCCGCGCACTTCGCCGATGAGCGCGTGCTTTTCCTGCAATCCCTCCAGCTTCGCCTTCAGATACGCGCCCACTTTTTCGGTGTTCTCCAGCAGCTTCTGCTGCTCGATAAATTCCAGCACCGCATTCCCCGCCGCCGTCACCACCGGGTTCCCGCCAAACGTCGAAATCGTCAACCCCTTGAAGGCATCCGCCACATCCGCGCGCGCCACCGTCACCCCGATCGGCATGCCGTTCGCCAGCCCCTTGGCCGAGGTGATGATGTCCGGCGTCACGCCCCAGTGCTCAATGCCAAACCACTTCGAGCCCGTCCGTCCCCACGCCGTCTGCACCTCGTCGCTGATGAACAACCCGCCGTGCTTGCGCACAATCTCCGCCACGATAGGGAAGTACTCCTTCGGCGGCGTAATGAATCCGCCCACCCCCTGAATCGGTTCGGCGATCATCGCCGCCACGTGCCCCGACGTCGACGTCTTGATCAGCTCCTCCAGATCGGTCGCGCAGCGCACCCCGCAATCCGGATACGTCAACCCAAACGGACAGCGGTAGCAGTACGCGTTGTGCGCATGTACAATCCCCGGCTGCGTCAGCGGCCCCAGCCGCCAGGGCGCGTGCCCGGTCAGCGCCATCGCCAGCGCCGACCGCCCGTGGTACCCGTACCGCAGCGCGATGATCTCGGTCGAGCCGGTGTACAGCCGCGCCGCCAGCACCGCGGTTTCATCCGCCTCGGTGCCGCTATTGGTGAAAAACGTCTTCGCCGCCTCCCCATTCACCTTCGGCATCGGTACAATCTGCGCCAGCTTCTGCGCCATCGCCACCATCGGCTCGGTGGCAAAGCAGTTGGACACATGCACCAGCTTGTCCATCTGCTTCTTCATCGCCTGCTTCACCGCCGGATTGTCGTGCCCCACGGAAACCGTCACGATGCCGCCGAAAAAGTCCAGGTACTCGTTGCCGTCGGCGTCATAGCAGAACTGGTTCTTGGCATGATCGAGCACCAGCGGCGTGTCGAAGTAGTGAAACGTCGCCGGAAACAGATAGTTTTTGTGCGCCAGAATCAGTTCGTCTCGTGTCATATCGCTAGCATACAATGTCGCCTATGAGGAAACTGCTGCTCACGCTGCTCGCCGCGCCGCCAGCCCTCCTGCTGGCCCTGCCCCTCGCCGCCCAAACGCGCGTGGCTATCACTTACCCGGCGTCGCTCTCCCCCCAGCCCCTCAACGGCCGCGTCTTTTTGTATATCGCCCGCCCCGAGCCGCCCGGCCTGCATCAGCCTCGCTTCCTGCGCCGCCGCGGCCCCCTCGAGCCGCGCTTCGCTATCGGCGATCAGGTGGGCTCGCAGCAGTTCTTCGGTACAAACGTCCTCGCCTGGAAGCCCGGCCAGCCCGCCGTCATCAACGCCGCCATCTACGGCTATCCCATCACCAGCCTGGCCAAACTCCCCGCCGGTGACTACACCGTGCAGGCCCTCTTCAACCGCTACACCACCTTCCATCGCGCCGATGGCCACACGGTCCTGCTCCCCGCCGACGCAGGTGAAGGCCAGCAAATGACGCGCAAGCCCGGCAACTTCTACAGCGTCCCGATCAAAGTCCATTTCGATCCGCGCCGTCCCGGCACGCTGCGCCTCGAGCTCACCCAAGTCATCCCGCCCATCCCGCCGCCACCCGACACGCGCTGGGTCAAGCACGTCCGCATCGAGAGTAAGCGGCTCACGAAGTTCTGGGGCCAGCCCATGTACATCGAGGCCGCCGTCGTGCTGCCCGAGGGTTATTACACGCATCCGGGTGCCCATTACCCCCTCATGCTCGAGCAGGGCCATTTCCGCTACGACCTCAAAGGCGGCTTCGACCGCATCAAAACCGAATGGCTCGCCGGCAAGCTCCCCAAATTCCTCTGGGTCTACATCGACACCGCCAACCCCTACTACGACGATAGTTACGCCGTGAACTCCGCCAACCTCGGCCCCTACGGTGACGCCATCACCCAGGAGCTGATCCCCGCCGTCGAAAAGCAATTCCGCGGCATCGGTCAAGGCTGGGCGCGCGTCGACTACGGCTGCTCCACCGGCGGCTGGGAAGCCCTCGCCGACCAAATCTTCTATCCCGATTACTTCAACGGCGCCTGGGGCTCCTCGCCCGATCCCGTCGATTTCCGCTACTTCCAGATCGTCAACATCTATAAGGACTCTAACGCCTACTGGCTCGAAGGCCCCTGGTCCCCCGTCCCCCGTCCCGATCAGCGCAATCCCGATGGCAGCCTCGTCCAGACCATGGCCCGCGCCAACCACCGCGAGCTCGTCCTCGGCACCCACGGCCGCAGCGGCGATCAGTGGGATATCTGGCAGGCCGTTTTCGGTCCCGTCGGCCCCGACGGCTACCCCGCTGACATCTGGAACCCCCTCACCGGCGTCATCAACCATCACGTCGCCCAGTACTGGCACGATCACTTCGACCTCGACGTCTACCTCAACACCCACTGGGCCTCGCTCGCCCCCAGGCTCAACGGCAAGCTCCACGTCTACGTCGGCGACATGGACTCCTATTATTTAAATGACGCCGTCTATCTCATGCAGAAGACCATCGACGGCCACACCGATCCCAAAATCACCGCCGATTTCACCTTCGGCCGCCTCCAGCCCCACTGCTTCGACGGCACCTATCGCAAGATGACCGAAGAGCAGCTCTACATGCCCCAAATGAAGGCCCGCATCCTCGCCACCGCTCCCAAAGGCGCCGACCTGTCCTGGAACTACAACCACTAACCCAGGAGTATGTCCAACTGCTCGAACTGCTCGCTCGCCCCGCTCGTGCCCGTGCTTCCCGAGGCGATAGCGTCGTCGAGAGCTTGTTTGGAGGGATAGAGTTCGCGCAGGACCAGCACGGTCGTATCGCCCTTTTCCTCAAAGGTCACGGTGGTAAGCGGACCACCGGCGCTTTCCTCGTTCGTCCAGACGATACGCGCGTCAGGCTTGACTTCGAGATACCGGCCGAAGAAGGCCATCGGTTGCTCCGCCGCAGCGTGGCGGAACACAAATCGGTACGTGCCCCCCGTTCGAACATCGGCCTCGCACGAAACGAACGATATTCCAAACGACTTCGGCGCCCACCACCGCCTGAGCAATTCCGGCTTGGTCCAGGCTTCGAACACCAGCCGCACGGGGGCGTTAAAGATTCGCGTGACAGCCAGCTCACGCTCAGAGGTTCGTTCTACCGTAGTGGGATTCTTCATAAGGTTGGGGTCTCCTTTTTCATGCCTTGAACTTTTTCTGTCGTTTCAATTCCTCAACGATGTTCTCCAGCTCGTCGAAGCGCGCCTCCCAGAGTTGGCGGTAGCGGTCAATCCATGCCGCCGCTTCCTTCAGGTCGCGTAGACCGGGCTTGCAGGTCCGCACCCGCCCGACCTTTTCCGTGGTGACCAGTCCCGCTCGCTCCAGGATTCCCACGTGCTTCTTCATACCCGTGAGGGTCATGTGGAACTTTGCGGCGAGGGCCGTGATCGACGCGTCCGCTTGCCCGAGCTGTTCCAGAACCCCGCGCCGCGTGGCGTCCGCCAGCGCGCCGAACGAGCCGTCGAGGCGTTCACTCGAATACTGAACCATATGGTTCAGTATATGGCGCGGTTTGCCGGCATGTCAAGAGGAAGGTGGTCGCCACCGCTGCCCCCGGCGCCGACTGAACTACAACCACTAGCGCGCTTCTAGGCTTGCCTCGCGCGCGGCCGCTAGCCCTGCGGCGGGCTCCGCCTTTCTCCGCGCCTTCTTCACCCGTTAAGGGTACGCCGGGCGCAGCCCGCGCGCCCATCCCCCGTTTGGGGGAATTGACCCCACCCCCCTCCCTGGCGTGTAGTCAAGGTTTGGCCATGCTCTTCCGCACCCTCAGCGCCGCCGTCATCGGAATCGAATCGCGCCTGGTCGAAGTCGAGGTCGATTCCACCCCCGCGCCCGGCGGCGACCCGCACTACGCCACCGTCGGCCTGCCCGACGCCGCCGTCCGCGAAAGCCGCGAGCGCCTGCGCGCCGCCATGCGCAACTGCGGTTTCGACCCGCCCAACGCCCATGTGCTCATCAATCTCGCCCCCGCCGACGTCCGCAAGGAAGGCTCGGGCTTCGACCTGCCCATGGCCATGGCGCTGCTCGGCTGCTGGGGGGCACTCCCCAACGGCAACGGCCATCACGGCATCCGCGACTGCCTCTTTGCCGGCGAGCTGGCGCTCGACGGCTCCCTCCGCCCCATCCGCGGCAGCCTGCCCATGGCCATCATGGCGCGGGCGCAGGGCATTCCGCGTCTCATCGTCCCCGCCGCCAACGCCGCCGAAGCCGCGGTCGTGCAGGGCCTCGACGTCTACGGCGCCCACGATCTGCCCGAAGTCATGACCTGGATGCGTGACCGCTCCACCGCCTCTCCCGTCCGCGTCGATACCGCCGCCATGCTCGAGCGCGAGCGTTCCGCCGGCGAAGACTTTGCCGAGGTCAAAGGCCAGCAGACCGCCAAGCGCGCCCTCGAAGTCGCCTGTGCCGGCGGCCACAACATCCTCATGATCGGCCCGCCCGGCTCCGGCAAGACCATGCTCGCCCGCCGCATCCCCTCCATCCTGCCCGACTTAACCTTTGAAGAAGCTCTCGAAGCCACCCAAATCCACAGCGTCAGCGGCACCCTCGCCCGCGAAGGCGGCGCCACCTCGCTCCTCACTCACCGTCCCTTCCGCGCTCCCCACCACACCATTTCCGACGCCGGCCTCATCGGCGGCGGCAACGGTCCCCGTCCCGGCGAAGTCAGCCTCGCCCATCGCGGCGTGCTCTTTCTCGACGAGCTCCCCGAGTTCCCCCGTTCCGTTCTCGAAGTCATGCGCCAGCCCCTCGAAGACGGCAAGGTCACCATCGTCCGCGCCGCGAGCTCGGTGACCTATCCCTCCCGCTTCATGCTCGCCGCCGCCATGAACCCCTGCCCCTGCGGCTTCTTCAACGATCCCACGCGCGAGTGCCACTGCACCCCGCCCCAAATCCAGCGCTATGCCGGCCGCATCTCCGGCCCTCTCCTCGACCGTATCGATATTCACCTCGACGTGCCCGCGGTCAAATATCAGGAACTGCGCGGCGCCGCTGCCGCCGCCGAGCCCAGCGCCCGCATCCGCGACCGCGTCACCGCCGCCCGCGCCCGCCAGCTCGCCCGCCTCGGCGCCGAAGGTATTTTCTGCAACGCCCAGATGAGTTCCCGCCAGCTTGCCCGCCACTGCGCCCTCTCGCCCGCCTGCGAGCAGCTTCTCGAGCGCGCCATGACCAAGCTCGCCCTCAGCGCCCGTGCCCACGACCGCATCCTCAAGGTCGCCCGCACCATCGCCGATCTTGCCGCCGCCCCCGCCCTCGAGCCCGCCCACCTCGCCGAGGCCATCCAATACCGCACCCTCGACCGCACCTACTGGGCCTGAGGCCCGCCGTGCGCTACGCCGCCTTGCGCTCGAGCGCCGCCCCAAACACCGCAATCGCCGCCCGCGCGAACGCCGGAATGTCCTCCGGCTTCCGGCTCGACACCCAGTTGCCGTCCACCACCACTTCGCGGTCTTCCCACGTTGCCTCGGCATTGCGGTAGTCGTCCTGCAGCGTCGGCCAGCTCGTCAGCGTCCGCCCCGCCACCAGTCCCGCCGAAATCAGCAGCCATCCGCCGTGGCAAATTACGGCCACCGGTTTGTCCTCCTCCACCATCGCCCGTGCAAACGCCTGCGCCTCCGGCACGATGCGCAGGGCATCGCCGTTCATCACCCCTCCGGGCAAAAACAAGGCGTCGTAATTCGCCGGGTCCGCTTCGGCCAGCACCACATTGGCCCGGAATTCGTTCCCCCGCTCGTGATGATTCCAGCCGTGCAGTTCCAAATGCCGGGAAATCAAATCCACATGCGCCAGCGCCGCCTCAAACGCCGCCTTCGGCTTGGTGAACTCCACCTGCTCGAAATTATCCTCGACCAGCGCCGCCACCCGAAACCCCGCCAGATCCGCCTTCGCCATCGCTTAACCCCCGCGCTCGTTGGATGCCGCCACTTCTTCGCAGATGCCCCGCCCTGGCTCTTCCCTCTTCCCTTTTCCCTTTTCCCTATCCCCCCCCTGACCCCTGACCCCTGGCCCCTGTCCCCTGTTTCGCGCTCGCCGCCGCCTTCGGGTCCGCGGCGCTATACCGCCGCAGCACCGGGAAAAACGGGCTGAGCTGCAGCGGCATCTTCTCCCGCGCCGACAGCAACCGCACCGGCGCCGGCGTTTCCATCTCGATGCTGTCGTCCCACGGATTCACCAGAATCCGTCCGCCCAGCGGCAGCGCCGCCACCTGCCCCACGCTCGCCTGCTGCAGCGCTGGCGCTTTCACCTCCAGCGCGTGCAGCCGCGTCAGGTAGTCACGGCTGAACCAGCCGTTCCCCAGGTTGGGGTTGAACAAATGCGGCGACAGCTTCTCCCGCTCCGCCACCTGCCGCAAAAACAACCCCGCTTCGGCCATCTTGTCCTTGTAAGGCGAGTTCGCCAGCAGCGTCACCGCCAGCCTATTCGCCTGCCGTTCCTCCACCGGTGTGCGCCGCAGATCCAGCAGCTTCAAACTCTCCCGGTCGGCAAACAGCATCCGGTCGGCAAACGCGTAGCGCGTGTCGATGCGCTGCCCCAGGGCGATGTGCGCCAGCTCGTGCGCCAGCATCGCCGCCAGCGCCGCTTCGTCCGGCAGGCTGTCAATCAGCCCGCGGCTGATCACAATGGTGTTCCCCACCGTCAGCGTCTCCAGCGGCGTGGTCAGCAGAATCCGGCACTTCACCGGCGGCGCAATCTCCAGCTTGTTGGTGACTTCCAGATTCTGCACCACCGTGTCCAGCACCTGGTCCGCCGGCCCCGGCGGCGCCAGCAGTCCCGCCTGCATCAGCCGGTCGAGTACGTTCTGCGCCGCCTGCTGTTCCCATTCCCGTTCCTCAATCACCGGCGACATCGGCTTGGGCGGCGGCGCCGTTATCGCCATGTCCGCGCCCTCGATCGACATTGTGGTCAACTCCTGCTGATGCCCGCCTGCCGTCAGGTCATAGCCCCACAGCCGCGTCTGCGCCTGAAAGCGCGCCTGCCGGAACAAGCCGTAGCCCAGATCGTGCGCCTGCGTATAGACGTAGGTCGGCAGCCACACCTGCGGCCGCACGTTCACCCGCCAACTGTCAAAGTGCAGGTCCGGATGCCCATAGCGGTCTTCCCAGAAGCTGCCGTTGAACCGCACCAGAAAATCGTGCTGGTCCTCGATCCAGATCCGCCCCCAGAAGCTCCCCTTGGCATGCACGTCGAGCGGTACCACGTCGAACACATAGCAGCGCACCTGCCCCAGAAACGCCCGCTGCACATACGCAAAGCGATAATGCTGCCGGTCGAAATGGTCGCCGCCGGGAAACAGCATCTGCGGAAACGAATTCCGGAACACATCCAGATCCAGAATGTGCCGCGCCGGCGCCGTAATCGCATCATCGATCGGACCAATCCAGCGCCGCCACGCCTGCCGCGGTTCCGGCAAAAAACTGGACGACGAATACTTCCCCTGCCGGTAATGCAGAATTCCCAGATAATACCGGTCCGCCGTCGGCACCTCGCCCAGCACCGCATCCGCCCGCAGGTTCTGCATGTAGGTCTCCACCCGCGGCCGCATCTCCTGCATCCGCTTGTACAACTGCCGTTCGTGCGCGCTCATCCGGTCCAGAATCTGGTCCGCCAGCGCGCTGGCCGACATCGCGCCTGCGCCCGGTACCGTCACCGCCGGAGGCGGCGGCGCCGTCACCTGTCGCGGCAACTTGGAGACGCCAGGAGCACCTGCGGGCGTCCGTTGCCGGGGAGCGAAGCCCAGCCACAGCCCGACCAGCGCCGGGGCCCCCAAGCCGCACGCGGCTTGGGGTGGCAGCGGGAGGGCGGCTCCAGCAAGAGGTGGCTGTGCCACCGCCCGCGCGCCCGCGGGCGCCACAACCAGCAACACTGCCAGAGCGAGCAAAATCGTTAGGGTGCGCGACGGTTTCATATGCGCCTCAATTGGCAAGCTGAAATTGGATATGCACGAGCACGGTCCAGTCCACCGGCTGCCCGTTCCGCTCCGCCGGACGGAAGCGCAACTGCCGCGCCGCCGCCTCTGCGCTCGCATCCAGCCCGTGTCCCAGTCCCTGCACCAGTCGCAACACCGTCACTTGACCGTTCGACCCCAGCCGCACCCGCAGCACCACTTCGCCCTGAATGTGATGCTGCGTGGCATCGGCGGTATACGCCGGCGCCGGCCAGGAAAGGATGCGCGGCGCCACCCACGCCGGCGCCGCCACCTTCGTCTCGGCAGCTTCCGTCCTCCGCGCCGGTTGCGCCGCGGCGAAGCCGTTCAACCGCACTCCTCCCGCCCCCGCGCTGGTTGCTTCCGTCGTGCCCGCCGCTGCCGCACCAAACCCGCCGGTCTGCACCGCCGCCGCCCGCCGCACCGGCGCCGCGCCGCGGGCTGCCCCCGTTCCCGCAAACCCCGCCACCCCCACCTGCGCCCGCGAGGGCGGGTCGGGCGGATCCGGCGCCGCCGCCGCCGCCGCCCGCCCAAAATGCCCCAGCACCGGCACCGGCACCGGCTTGCCCGCCTGCGCCGGAATCCCGTGCGGATCGCCGAACTCCCCCAGCTTCACCGCCGGCGGCGGGGGCGGGGGCAGCGCCGCTGCCGCCAGCCGCGGCGCCGCCCCCGGCAGCCCTACGTGCGGCGCCGCCTGCAGCCGCACCGGCCGCACCCTCTTCTCCGGTTGCGGCAACGGAACCCGCACTCGCGCCGCCCGCTTCGGCTGGCGATAATGTACCGCCGCCGCCCGCGGCAGCCGCGGCATCTCGACCGGCGGCGTCCATAACAGCAACATCTGAACCTGCTCCGGCTCCGCCTGCGGCAGTGTCACCAGCGGCGACCCGATCGTCAGCGTTGCCGCCAGCACCACCCCCACCAGCACCTGCACCACCACGCTGATCCCCAACCCCTGCCGCCGCCGCTGCTGTTCCTCCGCTCCCAGCGGCAGCGAGCCGCCCGCCAGTAGAAACGTCTCCCCGCGCCATTCCGGCGCGCGTCCGCCCGCGTGCGAACCACTCGCTGCCCGTTTGCTCCTGCGGGCGTGTGACAGAACCAGTGGGGACATTCGTAGCAGCTCTGCATCAGAGGATGCGCCCCTCCCCGAGCAAGGTTGCGGCTCCCCCCGGCCCCACGCTCGGCCCGCTTGGGCGGCAGCCTGTATTGGCGCATTTGCGGCCAGAACCAAAAGTGGATTTGTGCCTTTCCACGGTGGGAAACGCCCTCCGCCTCAGCCATCCCCATGCCCGGCCCGCAATTCCAATCCAGTGCTGAAACGGAGTTGCCGTCATGAAATCTTCGCGCCGCCACGGCATCTTGATTGCTTCCCTCGCCGTCTTGGGCTGGCTGGCCTCTCCCGCCGTAGCCCAATCTCTTCAGGGCTATATCCCCTGCCTCGGCTGCGCCGAACATCACGAAATCGAAACCCGCTGGCACCGTCCCTTCCTGGTCGAGCTCGCCGGCGAAGGCCTGCTCATGTTCGATCACTTCCGCCTCGAGCGCGAAGCCCGCGACATGGGCCTGTGCGAAACCGACATCCTCATCCGCAGCTCCCGCTCCGTCAACGGCTGTCACCCCTATTCGGCTACCCGCGCCTGGCTGATCGAAGCCCCCCTCGAAATCCTCGCCTTCACTTCGCCCGCCTTGGGCCTCGAGCGTAGCGGCCATCCCCGCTGGGCCATGGCCCTCGAAATGGTCCCCATCGTCTATCACGGCCTGGCGCTGAAATCCACCCTTCACGCCATCCATCAATGGCAACGGCTGAAATACCTCTACCAGTGACGAGTTTCCCCCCCATGCCGAAGCACTCCTATTTCTACGCGCTGGCGCTGATTGCGCTCGTAAGTCTGGCGGCCTGGGGCTGCGGCGCCTCCGTGCCCGTCATACCCATCGTCAGTATTTCCCCCACCACCGTCACCCTCCAGGCCGGCGGCGGCCAGCAGCAGTTCACCGCCTCCGTCGCCGACGCCAGCAACACCGCCGTGGTCTGGAAGGTCAACGGCCATCTCGGCGGCGACGCCACCACCGGCACCGTCACCCAGCAGGGCCTCTATTCGGCCCCCGAAGCCGTCCCCACCGGCGGCCAGGTCGACGTCGAAGCCTTTAGCGTCGCCAACGCCAATGCCACCGCCACCGCGGTGGTCAAGCTCACCGCCCCGGTGGCCATCACGCTCACCCCCGCCACCGCTACCGTCGCCCCCGGCGGCACCGTCCAGTTCCAGGCCACCGTCACCAACACCACCAATACCTCGGTCACCTGGTCCGTCCAGGGCACCCAGGGCGGCAACGCCACCTACGGCACCATCTCCGCTACCGGCCTCTATACCGCGCCCGCCACCTTCCCCGGCTCCGGACAGGTCACCGTCACCGCCACCAGCGTCGCCGATCCCGCCATCTCTGCTATCGCCACCGTCACCTTGCAGCAAGCCGTCACCGTCACCCTCTCTCCCGCCGGCGCCAATGTCGCCATCGGCCAGTCCCTCGCCTTCACCGCCGCCGTCACCGGCGCCACCGATACCAGCGTGACCTTCGCCGTCAACGGCGTCGCCGGCGGCAACGCCACCCTCGGCGTCATCAACGCCAAAGGCGTCTTCACCGCGCCCGCCACCGTTCCCGCGCCCGCCACGGAAACCATCACCGCCACCAGCAACGCCGACAACACCAAATCCGCCAGCGCCAAAGTCACCATCGTCCCGCCCGTCGGCATCACCATCGCGCCCGCCACCGTCTCGCTCGCGCTCGGCGCCTCCCAGACCTTCACCGCCACCGTCACCAACTCCACCAACACCGCCGTCACCTGGAGCGTCAACGGCAAAACCGGCGGCGACTCCACCGTCGGCACCATCACCCCCGCCGGCGTCTACACTGCTCCCGCGACCGCCCCCGGCACCCAGACCGTCAACGTCACCGCCACCTCCGTCGCCGATCCCAGCGTCAGCGCCAACGCCGTCGTCACCCTGCTCATCCCCATCTCCGTCACCATCTCCCCCACCAGCGCCATCGTCAATCTCGGTTCGACGCAGACTTTCACCGCCACCGTCTCCGGCGGCAGCGGCGCCAACACCGCCGTCGCCTGGAGCGTCAATAACGTCGCCGGCGGCAACGCCTCCCTCGGCACCATCGACACCAACGGCGTCTTCACCGCCCCCAAAACCATGCCCTCCCCGGCCACCGAGACCATCACCGCCACCAGCCAGGCCGACGCCACCAAATCCGCCAGCGCCACCATCACCCTCCAGGTCCCGCCCAACGATTTCACCCTCTCCCCCACCACCAACTCCCTCACCCTGGCCAAAGCCGATTCCAAGGCCGTAACCCTGCAAGCCACGCTTTCGGCCGGCTTCGCCAATCCCGTCACCTTCACCGCCACCGGCGCGCCTCCCAACGTGGGCATCACTTTTGCCCCCGCCAGCCTCACCGCCAGCGGTCCCGTCCAGGTCACCTTTACCTCCGCGCCCATCTCCCTTGCCGTCAGCGCCGTGCCCATCACCGTCACCGGCACTTCCAAGGACAACCAGGGCAATCCCATCGTCCAGACCGCCACCGTCCTGCTCACCGTCACCGGCTGGACCGGCCAGATGAGCACCCTCGCCGGCGCCCCCGGCGGTCCCGGCTTTGCCGATGGCACCGGCGCCGCAGCGCTGCTCTATCCCAGCGCCGTCACCAGCGACGGCGGCCAGAACCTGTTCTTCGCCGACCTGCGCGGTGAGGCCCTGCGCCAGTTCAACCTCGCCAGCGCCGCCGTCACCACCCTCATCGGCGACACCGCCTACACCTTCACCGTCGGCGAAGGCGATGGCATCGCCTTCGATCCCGCCAACAAAACCGTCTATATCTCCGACGATCAAAAAGACGACATCATGGCCCACGTCCTCGGCACCGGTGATACCTCCAGCGTCCTCGCCGGCACCCCCTTCCAGCCCGGCAATGCCGACGGTGTCGGCGCCGCCGCCCGCTTCAGTCATCCTCAAGGCCTGGTCATCTCCCCCGATCACACCACCCTCTACCTCGCCGATGCCGGCAACGACAGCATCCGCAAAATCGTTATCGCCACCGGTGCCGTCTCCACCGTCGCCAGCCATGGCTTCTGCGTGCCCCAGGGTCTCGCCATTGACTCCGCCGGCGCCAACCTCTTCTTCAGCGACGCCTGCAATCCCGAGATTGACCAGCTCAACCTCGCCACCGGCGCCGTGACCACCGTCGCCGGCAGCACCACCCAGGGCCACACCGATGGCCCCGCCGCCACTGCTACCTTCGAAGCCCCCACCGGTCTCGTCATGGACCCCCACCCCGGCGTCAACATCCTCTACATCGCCGACCGCAACGCCATCCGCGCCCTCGTGCTCGGCCCCAATCCCACCGTCTACACCGTCGCTGGCGCCTTCGCCTCCGGCAGCGCCGACGGCTCCGGCTCCGCCGCGCGCTTCTACTTCCCTAACAGCCTCACCGCCCTCCCCGACCGCAACGGCACCGGCACCACCACCCTGTTCGTAGCCGATAGCCTCAATGGCCTGCTCCGCCAGGTCGCCGTCAGCAATCCCCTCACCGTCGCCAAGGATGGCGGCTTTGCTGCCGCCGTCACCACCCTCGCCGGCGCAGCGCCGGACCGCGGCAGCGCCGATGGCGTCGGCACCGGCAGCGGCTACAACGGCGCCTCGGTCGCCCAGTTCGATCAGCCCGAAGGCATTGTCACCGACGGCAAAGTCGCCTACGTCGCCGACTCCAGCAATGGCGCCATCCGCAAAATCGATCTCGCCACCACTCAGGTCACAACCGTCGCCGGCCCCGGCCTCGGCTACAAGGATGGTCCCGCCAATCAGGCCAATTTCTTTGAAGATGCCGCCCTCGCCTGGGATCCGACCCACAACGTCATCTACATCTCCGATACCGGCGACAGTCTCATCCGCAAGCTCGACCTCAACACCTCGACCGTCTCCACCGTCGCCGGCGTCTTCGGCTCCGCCGGTCACGTCGATGGCCCCGCCGCCCAGGCCGAGTTCAACCACCCCTACGGCATCCTCCTCTCCCCCGATGCCACCAAGCTCTACATCGCCGAAGCCGGCAACGACGACATCCGCCTGATCGACCTCACCACCTCGACCGTCTCTACCATCGCCGGCAGCGGCTCCAACAGCGAGCTCGACGGCATCGGCACCGCCGCCCACTTCCAGGAGCCCAACGGCATGGCCTGGTCGCCCGACCACCAGAACATCTACATCAGCGACTTCGAGGGCGAGACCATCCGCGAACTCAACCTCTCGACCCTGGTCGTCACCACCGTCGTGGGCAAAGCCAACGCCTGCGGTAACGTCGATGGCCCCGTGGGCAACGCCACCCTCTGCACTCCCGCCTTCGTCGCCACCGACGGCCGCAGCCTCTACTGGGCCGAGGCCGACGTCGGCCTGCTCCGCGTCATGGACCTGGCCACCCAGCAGGTCTATACCCTGGCCGGCTGGCCCTCCACCTCGCCCGGCGAGGCCATCCTCGCCGTCCAGAATGGCGCCTTCACCGAAAAGCCCGGCACTCTCACCGGCCCCGTGCTCTACAACAACCCCTTCGGCATCGCCCTCGCCCCCGATGGCAGCTTCATCCTCCTCAGTGACAAACTCAACAACACCATCCGCATCCTCCACTAACGGCCCAGCAAGAGGTGGCTGTGCCACATCGGCATGACGACCGCGACACCCCCGCCGCTCCCCGAGCCAGCTTGGGCCGCGACCTGGACGGCAAGTCGTCCCGAGGTCGAGCTGGCCTGGCGCGCCACGCAAGCCCGCTGCTGCGGAGACGACCTTGGATCCGATCCCGACTGGTGCGCTGCGTTCGAGCAAATCTATCCCGGCGCATTGCGCTGGGTGCGTCTGGAGTCCGGAAGCGGCTACCACGTCCTCCCGCTACGGCTCCAGCGCACCGAACTGAGCTGCTGCCTGGGCGAGTTGAAAGTCCTGCAATTTCACCCCCGCGTGGTGCAGTTGGCAGGCGAGCAAATACGCCTGCCCGAGAGCGACGCAGCCTACCACTGCCTGTTCGCCGCCTTGCTGCGCAAGCGCCGCGGCTGGGATCTGCTGCGCCTCACCGTTCCGGTATCCACACACCTCTGGCGCTGGCTCGAGCAGCGCGAGCCCGAGGCCCTCGGATTACGACGCTACCAGCCCGCGCCACCGGTACCGCACGATCTGATCGAGTTTCCGCCGACATTTTCCGCCTACGCCTCCAAGTTCTCTGCGAAGACGCGCAAGAACCGCGAGCGCGAACTGCGGCATCTGGAGCTAAAGGGCCCGGTCCGCCTCCAGTGCTACCGCTCTCCTGCCGAGGTTGAACCCTTCCTTGCGATCGCGGGCGCCATTTCGCGCCGCTCGTACCAGCACAAGCTCCTGCAAGCGGGGCTTCGCGATCCCGCACGCTTGCGCCCGCGCCTGGAAACCGCCGCCGCCCAGGGCTGGCTGCGCGCCTATATTCTCTGGTGCGGCGATGCCCCCTGCTCGTTCATGCTCGGCTACCAATACAAGGGCCGCTACTACTACGCTTGCATCGGTTACGACCCGGAGTGGGCCAAATGGGATGCAGGCACCGTGCTCCATTGGCTGGCCCTGCAGGACATGTTTCTCCACGACCCACCCACGGTTTTCGACCTCGGCTGCCGCGGCCCGCAGAAGCAGTACTTCGGCAATAGCCATTTCGAGGAGGCCACCATCTATTACTTTCGTCCCGGCCTCTACCCCTGGCTCGCCCGCTCCACCCACGCCGGCTCGCTCCGCCTCACCCGCTTATGCGGACGCTGGCTCACCCGCCATCAGCTCAAGCCCCGTGCCCAGCGCCTGATCCGGCGCCTGCGCGGCTGCTAAACCAGTGGCGGCAGCCTGGAGGAGCCCTGAGCGCCAGCGGGTGGACCCTGCCGGGAATCGAAGCCCGCACTCCAAGCGACCAACGGGAGCGACTAGGGCAAAAAGTGGCGAGCCACTTTTTGCATCGCTCGAGGAGCAACAGCCCGCCTCCGGGTAAGCATCGCAGCCAACGTGCTCCCACCAACTACCCCCCCCACTTCGGCCGAGGCGGCGCGGAGCCCCGGGCGCCAAGCAAGGCCCCGCCGCCGGCAGCAGCTTGGAGGAGCCCTGAGCGCTAGCGGGCGGACCCTGCCGGGAATCGAAGCCCGCACTCCAAGCGACCAACGGGAGCGACCAGGGCAAAAAGTGGCGAGCCACCGGCTCGGGATGATGCTCGTGCTCCTCGCCGTGCTCCCCTTCCTCCTTCACGGCATCCGGCGGGGCGAGTTCCTGCTCAACCATGACGAGCAGGCCCACGCCATAACCGGCCTGTACTTTGCCGATCTGTTCCGCGACCTGCCCGTAACTCACCTGCGCGCCTACACCAACGTCTGGTACGCGCATTACCCCAATCTGGGCATTCTGGTTTGGCCGCCCCTGTTTCACCTCGAAGAGGCGCTGTTCTTTCCGCTCTTCGGCCCCACCGCGGTGACCGCGCGGCTGGCGGTGCTCGCGTTTGTGCTCTTCGGCCTGGCCTTCTGGTTTCGTCTGGTGAATGAGATCGCCGGACCCTATGCCGCTGCGGCGGCAACCTTCGTGCTCGCGCTGTTGCCCCACATGCTGCTGTTTGAGCAGTCGGCCGTGCTCGAAATTCCCCTGCTGGCGCTGGCGCTGGCCGCCATCTTCTACTGGCTGCGCTATCTGCGCACCGGCGCCGCGCGGCCGCTGCTGCTGTTCGCCTTCTTCGCCGCCCTGACTGTCCTGACCAAGCAAAACTGTGTTTTCATCCCCGTCTACTGTCTGCTCACCCTGACCTTCGAGAAAAAGCTCCGCTGGATTGCGACCAAAGCCATGCTGGCGGCGGTGGCAATCGTGGTCGTGATCGCCGGACCGTACCTCATCGTGAGTACGAAACTGGTCCACAGTTTTCTGGGTACAGATTTAGCTCGCGGCATGAGCTTTACCAGCCTGGCCACATACGTCCGCTATGTCCGCATCCTGCCAGCGCAGATCACCTGGCCGGTGCTCATCCTCAGTCTCATCGGCCTCGCCTCCTGGCGCTGGTGGTGCCCGGCCCCGTGCCTATCAGAGGAACGCGCAGGGCGGGCTGGGGCTCTCGGGGTCCCCAGCCCGGCCGAGCGTGAAGCGGGTGGTGTGGCGCAGCCACACCCGGCCCCGCGCCTATCAATAGAATCCCGCCGCATCGCCCTCTGGATCGCCGCCGTATATCTCACCTTTCTCGCTATCCCCCACAAGGAAAGCCGCTATGTCCTCTACTGGGCGCCGGCCTTCGTCTTCTTTGCCGCCGTCCCGCTATGCGCTCTGCGTCGGTCAACGGCCCGGCCTGCGGACGCACCCCGCTGGGCGAAGCGTGCTGCCGCGCCAGTGCTGGCAGCCCTCCTGCTCACCTGCGCCGTCATGGGCTGGCGCTTCGCGCGGCCCTCGATTTCCGGCTACCGCGCCGTGGCCAACGCCGTCGTCCATCTGCCCCGTCCGGCCCACGCGCCCGCCTTCGTCGCCTTCGACGGACGCTACTTCGGCAACTTCATCTTTTACACCCGCGCCCTCGATCCCGGCCGCCACTGGATCGTGTTGCGCAAGCTCCTCTACGTCACCGACGTGGAGCGCGCCTGGGGCCTGCGCGAGCTGGTGCATTCCCCCGCCCAGGTGCGCCAGAAACTCGCCGCCTATGGCATCCGCTACGTCATCGTGGATAACCGCCCCGACCTGCTGCCCTCCGAACGCTACCTGCGCGCGGTGCTCCACCAGCCTCCCTACCGCCTCATCGAAACCTTCCCCATCCACGCCAACACCCCGGAGAACCAGGGCATCGTGGTCTCGCTCTACGAAAGCCCCGGCGCCTCCCCGCCCACCGCCCGCAATCTCGTCCTGCCCATGATGACGCTCGACCACAGCATCATCATCCCCATGAACCGCCTGGCCCTGCCATGAACGCTACTCTCCCTCCGCCGCAAATCAGCATCGTCATCCCTGCCTTCAACGAAGCCCAGCGCCTCCCCGCAACCCTCGCCGCCATCGCAGCCTACTGCCACACGCGCCCCCAGCGCTTCGAAGTCCTCATCGTCGATGACGGCTCAACCGACGCCACTCCCCGCCTCCCTCTGCCGCCGTCAACGCCCCAGCTTACCTGGCGCATCCTCGCCCCGGTCGGTCACCGTGGCAAAGGCTTCTGCGTGCGCCGCGGCATGACCGAAGCTTGCGGCGCGCTCCGCCTGTTTACCGACGCCGACCTGTCGGCGCCCATCGCAGAACTGGAACACCTCGAAGCGGCGGTGGCCGCTGGGGCCGACATCGCCATCGGCAGCCGCCGCGGAAAGATCGCCGTGCGTCAGCCGCCCCTCCGCAAAGCCGCCGGACGCCTCTTCAACCGCCTCGTCCGCTTCGCCCTGGGCCTGCCGTTCGCCGACACCCAATGCGGCTTCAAGCTTTTCACCCGCGCCGCCGCCGAGGCCGTCTTCCCGCGCCAGCGCATCGACAGCTGGGGTTTTGATCCCGAGCTGCTCTATCTTGCCCGCCGCGCCCGCCTCCGCGTCGCCGAAGTGCCCCTTGCCTGGTCGCACGCCGAAGGCGCCAAGATCCATCTCCTCCGCGACAGCGCCCGCATGTTCGCCGACGTGTTCGTCATCCGCACTGCCGCCTGGCGCAGCCTCTACGCCCCGGGCGCCGCACCCCCAAAGTCGCCTTCCACCCTCCGCGCCCGCTGATAAGCCACACCCCGCCGCCAAGGCGGTAACGCCCTTCCGCGTACCGTCGGCCACCCCGGCCCCGCTGACAAGCTGATCGCTGACAAGCTGACCGCCGCCCCCTCCGGTAGTCGTGCCCCGTTCCGCGTGCATCTCACCTACCGCATGGTTTCACTCGTAGTTCCCACACGCAATGAGCGCGCCAATATTGAGCCCATGGTCCGGCGCACCGCCGCCGCACTGGCCGCCACCGGAGAGCGATTCGAGCTGCTGATTGTCGATGACGCCAGCCAGGACGGTACCCGCCAGGAAATCCGCAGGCTCCAAGTGGCGGCAGCTTGGAGGAGCCCTGAGCGCCAGCGGGCGGACCCTGCCGGGAATCGAAGCCCGCACTCCAAGCGACCAACGGGAGCGACCAGGGCAAATAGTGGCGAGCCACCTTCCGGCCTCGGCTGGCTGCGGCTCATCGAGCGCGACCACGACTGCGACCTGTCAACCGCCGTGCTGACCGGCTGGCGTGCCGCCCGCGGAGACGTTCTCGGTTGCATGGACGCCGACCTGCAGCACCCGCCCGAGCTGTTGACCGAGCTGCTGCTCACCCTGCACGAGCGCCACGCCGATCTGGTCCTCGCCAGCCGTTACACCGCTGGCGGAGCGCTCGGAGCCTGGGGTAAAGCCCGCCGCCTCGGCTCCCGCGCCGCCACCGGGCTCGCGAGCCTCATGCTTCCGGGCACGCTCGCCGGCATCACCGACCCCATGTCCGGCTTTTTCCTCGTCCGCCGCCACGCCGCCGCGCTCGATGCCCTGCGGCCCCGGGGCTACAAGATTCTACTCGAGCTGCTCGCCCGCGCCGGGCCCCAAGTCGTGGCCGAAGTCCCCTTCCGCTTCGGCCAGCGCACCGCGGGCAGCAGCAAGGCAGGCTGGCGCCCTACCTGGTGCTTTTTGCGCCAGGTCGCCTCCCTCGCCGCCGCCACCGGCGAAGTCCGCCGCATGATCAGCTTCGGTGCCGTCGGTCTGACCGGCGTCGCCGTCAACTACCTCGCCTTTTGGCTTCTGCATCACCTGACATCATCCACCGCTCTCGCCGCCGCCGCTGCCTCGGCCATTGCCATCGGCAACAATTTCCTGGGCGACGAGTTCTACACCTTTCGTGATGCCTCCTCCGCCGCCCCGAGCGTGCGCGATCGTCTCAGGCGCCTCGCCCACTTTTACACTCTTTCGCTCGTCGGCCTCGGGATTAATACCGCCAGCGTGACCTTGCTCGCTGAGCTCCTGCCCTGGCCCGCGGCTCTCGCCGTCGGCATCGCCCTGGCCTCCGCCTGGAATTATTTTTCCAACGCCGCCGTGACCTGGCGCCGCCCGCCCCGCGCCGTCCGCGCCCGCGCCGCCTAACCCAAACTTAGCCCTTCCACCGCAGGCTGATCGCTGATCGCTGATTGCTGATCGCCCGCCGCCCGGATCACCCCGTCGCCTCCGCCCCGAGGCGCTATTTCGACTGGCGGCAGCTTGGAGGAGCCCTGAGCGCTAGCGGGCGGACCCCGCAGGGAATCGAAGCCCGCACTCCAAGCGACCAACGGGAGCGACCAGGGCAAAAAGTGGCGAGCCACTGCTCTGCCCAGCTCACGTTGCGAGGCAACCAAAGTACAATTTTCCGCCTCTAACTTATTGGCCCCCAATTTCTGAGGAACGCGCCCCGTTCCCGCGGGCAGCCCGCCGCACATCGTGGGTACGCATCGCCGAAGGTCACCCCATCCCCGCCCCGGTCCCTGAGGCCCTCACGCCCCCCGAGCCTTCACTAACCACTAGCCACTAGCCACTAACCACTGTTCCACGGTCCTGGAGGCCTACATGTCTTCCGAGCCTTTCAAGCCTTCCTCCGCCCAGCGCCGCCTGCTGGACTACATCCACGAAAACCCCTCCGGCCAGTGCACCCTGGCCCTCTGCAAGTCCGCCAATATCCCCCGCACCACCTACTACCGCTGGTGCCGCGATCCCAACTTCCGCGCCTGGTTCGGCATTTCCTGGTCCTCGCGCCTGCTCCTCGACGGCGTGGCGCTCATGAACCAGGCCCGCGCCCAGTCTCCCGGCAAGTACTCCTACTGGCGCGCCCTCTCCGAACTCACCTTCGATCCCAAAGGCCTCGGCACGCTCCTCAAATGGCAGGAAAGCCTCGCCCAACTCTCCCCCGACGCCTTCCTCCCCGGCCCCGACGTCAAGCCCAAGCCCAAGCCCAAACCCCCAGCCGGTCCCCGGCCCCAACCCGACTGGGTGGCCGAGCTCTACAAGGACAGCGAGTTTCCACCCCCGCCGCCTCCCGAAATCGGCCCCAACGGCTTCCCCATCTACCACCCCGAGTCCGTGGAAGAATGGAACCGCCGCCACGGCTTCGTCGATGAGCCGCCAGACGACCCGAAGGTTTTCAGCGTAGCGCAGCCGGGGAGCAGGGGCCCCAGGCGAAGCGGCTCCGAGGTCCACAGAGAGCGGGGAACAACGACGCAGTGCGTCGTTTGCCGGCGCAGCCGCGCTGGGGGAGCAGGCGCCACTGGCGCCTGCTCCCGATCAAATCTTACCAATCCCGCCCGCACCGCCGTCCTCGTCCAGCGCGCCCTCAACCCCTCCTACCGCTTCCGCCCCCGCGGCTCTTCCGCAGCGCAGCCGGGGCGTAGGGGTCCCCGGCTAAGCGGTCTGGAGATCCATAGAGAGCGGGGCACAACGACGCAGTGCGTCGTTTGCCGGCGGAGCCGCGCTGGGCGCCCGCGATTAATAACGCCTGGCACACTTAGCAGCGCCCGAATCCGTCGCAACAGGCTCGCGTGCTCCTGCCTCAACCCCAGTTCAACCCAACAACCGCGCCCATATTCCTCTCTCGTGTCCGTCGCAACTTGCCGCCGCACGGCTCCCGCCGCCGCCTCCCACTGTGCCACTGCAACTCGAAACTCGAAACGGAAACTCGCAATTTCCCCTTTGCCTCCCGCTCACCTAAAGAGCTACCATCCGAAGAGAGGATCACGAAATGCTCTGGCCTCTGGTCGTTTATTTCGTTCTGGTGATCCTGTTGATGGTGGCCATGCTCAGCTTGTCGTATCTGCTGGGCGGCCGGCACCGGCAGCACGCGACCGCCTTGCCCTACGAGGGCGGTGTGCCCTCCACCGGCGGCGCCCAAGTCCGCCTCTCCGCCCGTTTCTATCTGGTAGCGATGTTTTTCGTGGTCTTCGACCTCGAGTCGGCCTTCATTTTTTCCTGGGCGGTGGTCGCCCGCGACGCCGGCTGGTTCGGCTACGCTGAAATCGCGACGTTCATCGTTATCCTGCTCCTGACGCTCTGGTATCTGGCCCGTATCGGCGCGCTCGAATGGAATGAACTGCTCCGTCCTGCCCGCACCCGCTCCTTCGGCTCCAAGCCGCCCGAGGTAAACATTTGAACTATTGGATGACTAAGCCCGGCGAGCAGAGCGGTACCCGTCCGCTCGAGCTCCTGCCCGATGAAGCCGAGCAGCAGGTCCGCCGCTCCGTCGTGCTCACCCGCCTGGAGCAGCTCCTCGCCTGGTCGCGCAAAAACTCCATCTGGCCCTTCGGTTTTGGTCTTTCCTGCTGTTTCGTCGAAATGGCGACCTCCATCACCAGCAAATATGACCTCGCCCGCTTCGGCGCCGAAGTCATGCGCAACACCCCGCGCGAAGCCGACCTCATGGTCATCGCGGGAACCGTCTTCATCAAAATGGCGCCCGTCATCCAGCGCCTCTACGAGCAGATGATGGAGCCGCGCTGGGTCATCTCCATGGGCTCCTGCGCCAACTCCGGCGGCATGTATGACATCTACAGCGTCGTCCAGGGAGTCGACAAGTTCCTGCCCGTCGATGTCTACGTCCCCGGCTGTCCGCCCCGTCCCGACGCCCTGCTGGAGGGCATCCTGCTGCTCCGCGACGCCGTCGGCACCGAGCGCCGTCCCTTGAGCTGGGTGGTCGGCGAGCAACGCACCATCCGCCCCGCGATGCCCTCGCACCGCGATCGCAAAGACAAAGTCCGTATGGCTGCTACGGAGCTAAAGAATCCGGATGAAATCTGAAGCCCAACCCCGAGCCTTCCGACAGAGGGGCGCAGCGCCGGGTTGGGGCGAGCGGGGTCCCCAACCCGGCGCGAGCATAAGCGGGACGCGCGGCGGAGCCGCGCTGGGGCCCGCGCCAATCAAGGAGTTGAAGAACCCGGATGAAATCTGACGGCCCCCAACCAGTGCCCTTGGGAGACGCCCTTTCGGGCGGCCCACACTGGACGCAGCCGCCGCGCCCTGCCGCGCCGGTAGCGCTGCCTGCCGGCCTCGAACGCCTGCCCGTCCTCGCGCAGGAGGCCACCCGCGACGGCATCCCCACTCTCTGGCTGACCCGCGAACACGCCCGCGACACTCTGCGCTGGCTCAAGCATGAAGCCTCCCCGCGCTACGAAATGCTCTACGACCTCACCGCGGTCGACGAGCGCAGCCGCAAGCCCGCGCCCCCCAACTGGCCGCGCCCTCCGCGGGAAGAATTTACCGTCGTCTACCATCTGTTCTCTTTCGGCCGCAACGAGTATCTCCGCCTGAAGGTCCCGCTGCGCGACGCCGATTTGCATCTCGATTCGGTCACCAGCATCTGGCCCTCCGCCAACTGGTACGAGTGCGAGTGTTACGACATGTTCGGCGTCCGCTTCGATGGCCATCCCCATCTTCGCCGCCTCCTCATGCCGCGCTCCTGGAACGGTCATCCTCTGCGCAAGGAGCATCCCGCCCGCGCCACCGAAATGGGCCCCTTCCGCCTCTGGGAAGAAAAAGTCGATCAGGAGCAGGCTACGCTGCACTTCAATCCCGAAGACTGGGGCATGCAGCGCAGCGCCGGCGATACCGACTTCATGTTCCTCAACATCGGCCCGCAGCATCCCGGCACCCACGGCGTGCTCCGGCTGGCGCTGCAGCTCGATGGCGAAACCATCGTCGATGTTGTTCCCGATATCGGCTATCACCATCGCGGCGCGGAGAAAATGGGCGAGCGCCAGACCTGGCACACCTACATCCCCTACACCGACCGCATCGACTACCTCGCCGGGGTCATGAACAACTTCGCCTATCTGATGGCGGTCGAGAAACTGGGCGGCATCGAGATTCCTCCCCGCGCGCAGGTCATCCGCATCATGACCGCCGAGCTGTTCCGCATCATCAGCCATCTCGTCTGGTACGGCACTTTCGCCCAGGATCTGGGCCAGCTCTCTCCCGTCTTTTTCACCTTCAACGACCGCGAGCGCGCCTTCGGCCTCATCGAAGCCATCTGTGGCGCGCGCATGCATCCCAACTGGTTCCGCATCGGCGGCGTCGCCCAGGACCTGCCCCACGGCTGGGACACCATGATGCGCGACTTCCTCAACTATTTCCCCAAGCGCCTCAAGGAATACGATCACGAGGTGATGGGGAACCGCATCTTCAAGGCCCGCACCCAGGGCGTCGGCAAAATGAGCGTCGCCGACGCCATTGACTGGGGTGTCACCGGCCCCAACCTCCGCGCCAGCGGTCTCGAATGGGACTTCCGCAAAAAACAGCCCTACGGTGGTTACGAGCAGTTCGACTTCGACATCCCCACCTCCCAGCGTGGCGACTGTTACGGCCGCGCCGAGGTCCGCGTCGAAGAAATGCGTCAGAGCATGCGCATCATTGACCAGTGCATGAAAATCATGCCCGACGGTCCCTACAAGTCTTCTGACCCCCGCGCCACCCCTCCTCTCAAGGAGCGCTCCGGCGCCCCCACGGGTGAGGGCCGCGGCGGAACGATGCACGACATCGAAACCCTCATCACCCACTTCCTCGGCGTAAGCTGGGGTCCCGTCATGCCCGAGGGCGAAGCCCTCGGCGCCATCGAAGCAACCAAAGGCAACAACGGTTATTACCTCACCAGCGACGGCTCCGGCCACTCCTACCGCACCCGCGTCCGGACGCCCTCGTTTGTCAACATGCAAACCCTCCCCCTCCTCTGCCGCGGCCACATGATCCCCGATTTGCTGGCAGTGCTAGGCGCCATGGACTTCGTCCTCGCCGACATCGACCGCTGAGTTACTGACATACTGAAATACTGACATACTGAAATACCCCATGCTCACCCCGGCCGAACAATCCGAAATCCAGTCCGAAGTCGCGCATTACCCCTATAAACGCGCGGTCGCGATCGATGCTCTCAAGATTGTCCAAAAGCATCGCGGCCACGTGTCCGACGAAGCCATGGACGACGTCGCCCGCTTCCTCGAGCTCTCCCGCGAAGAGCTCGAAGGCGTCTGCACCTTCTACAATCTGCTGCTGCGCAAGCCCGTGGGCAAGCACGTCATCTGGGTTTGCGATGGCGTGAGCTGCTATCTCACCGGCTACGGCCGCCTCTGCCGTAAGCTCGAATCCACCCTCGGCATCAAGCCCGGCGAAACCACGAAAGACGGCAAGTTCACCCTCCTGCCCATCGTCTGCCTGGGCGCCTGCGATCACGCCCCCGTCCTCATGGTCGACGACGATCTCCATCGCGACCTCGACCCGCAACGCAATCCCGGCGCCGTGGAGGGCGTGCTCAAGCAATATGAGTGAGCCCAACGAACTCACCCACCCGCTCACCTGCCACCTCCGTGCCGACGGCACGCCGCTCGATCTCGCGGCCTACCGCGCCTGCGACGGCTACCAGGGTCTCGCAGCGGCGAACCAGCTCGAGCCTTCCGCCATTGTCGCCATGGTCAAGGCTTCGAACCTGCGCGGCCGTGGCGGCGCCGGCTTTCCCACTGGTATGAAGTGGTCGGTGCTGCCCATGGGTCCGGATGCTCCCAAGCCCAAATACATCGCCGTCAATGCCGACGAAATGGAGCCGGGCACCTTTAAAGACCGCTTATTGATGGAGCAGAACCCCCATCTCCTCCTCGAAGGCATCGCCATCTGCGCCCGCGCCGTTGAAGCCGAAACCGCCTACATCTTCCTGCGCGGCGAATACACCCTCTGCGCCACACGTCTGCGGCATGCCATCGCCGAGGCCAACGCCGCCCAGGCGCTGGGCAATGTCCACGTCTATCTGCACACCTCCGCCGGCCGCTACATGTGCGGAGAAGAAACCGGCATGCTCAACGCCCTCGAAGGCAAGCGTGCCAACCCCCGCACCAAGCCGCCCTATCCCGGCATCAGCGGCCTGTGGGGCAAGCCCACGGTAGTCAACAACGTTGAAACCCTCTGCAACGTGCCTGCCATCCTGCGCCACGGCGCCGAGTGGTATCAAAAGCTCAGCCGCACCACCGACGGCGGCACCAAAATCTATGGCGTCAGCGGCCGTGTCAAGCGCCCTGGCCTCTGGGAGCTGCCCATGGGCACCACGGTCGGCGAAATCCTCGATCTCGCCGGCGGCATGCAGGATGGCCTCAAGCTGCGCGGCCTATTGCCCGGCGGCGCCTCGACGGCTGTCCTCACGCCCGATCATCTCGATGTCGCCATGGACTTCAGCGCGCCGCAAAAAGTTGGCAGCCGCATGGGCACCGGCACCATGATCATCCTCGACGACCGTGCCTGTCTGGTCGGCGTCGTCGCCAACCTGATCGACTTCTTCTCCCGCGAAAGCTGCGGCTGGTGTACCCCTTGCTGGTCCGGCCTCGGCTGGGCCAGCCGTCTCCTCGACGCCATGGAAGCCGGCAAGGGCCAGCCCGGCGACATCGAAAAGCTCGAACATCTCGCCAGCTTCTGGGGTCCCGGCGCGACTTTCTGCGCTCTCGCCCCCGGCGCCGCTGACCCCCTCCGCTCCTGCATCCAGCACTTCCGCCAGGATTTCGAAGACCATATCCGCGAGCATCGCTGCCCGCACGAGGGCTGGGATGCGTAATCGCCATCAGCCATCAGCCGTCAGTCCTGCCGTGCGCCCGGGGTGCGCCACAACTTCCGAGCCTTCCTAGCCACTAGCCACTAGCCACTAACCACTAACCACTAGCCACTTGCCCCTCATGCCTAGCGTTCACATCATCGTCGACGGCCACCCCTACACAGTGGGCGCGAACCAGTCCATGCTCCAGGCCTGTCTCTCGCTCGGCTTCGACCTGCCCTACTTCTGCTGGCACCCCGCCATGGGCTCCGTCGGCGCCTGCCGCCAGTGCGCCGTCAAGCAGCTCAAGGATGAGCACGATGAGCACGGCCGCCTGGTGATGTCCTGCATGACGCCGGTGAGCGAGGGCCTCCGCATCTCGATCGAGCATCCCGAAGCCGTCGCCTTCCGCTCTTCGGTGATCGAAGGCATGATGGTGCACCATCCCCACGATTGTCCCGTGTGCGATGAAGGCGGCCACTGCCAGCTTCAGGACATGACGGTGATGACTGGCCACAGTTATCGCCGCTACCGCTTCCAGAAACGCACCTTCCGCAATCAGTACCTCGGTCCCTTCGTTCACCACGAAATGAACCGCTGTATCCAGTGCTACCGCTGCGTGCGCTTCTATCGTGAGTACGCTGGCGGCCGCGATTTCGACGCGCTGGGCATCAGCGACCGCGTGTTTTTCGGCCGCGAGCAGGACGGCGTGCTGGCCAGCGAGTTCGCAGGCAATCTGGTCGAGGTTTGCCCCACCGGCGTCTTCACCGACGCCACCCTCAAGCATCATTACACCCGCAAATGGGACCTGCGCTGGACCCCTTCGGTCTGCGCCCATTGCTCGCTCGGCTGCAACATCTCACCCGGCGAACGCTACAACAGCGTCCGCACCACCTTCAACCGCTACAACAGCGAGATCAACGGCTACTTCCTCTGCGACCGCGGCCGCTACGCCTACGAATATCTGGCCTCCGATCAGCGCATCCGTCAGGCCGTCGTCCGCGGCGTCCCCACGACCGCCGAAGCCGGCCTCAACCACCTGCGCGACCTCGTCGCAGCTCAAGCGGCGCGATGGGGGGAGGCCGACCAGCGGGAGGCCGCGGGGCGAAGCCCCGATAAAAGCGGCGCGAGCCGCCCCGGCCGCATGATTGGCATCGGCTCCCCGCGCGCTTCGCTCGAATCCAACTTCGCCCTCCGTGAACTCGTCGGCCGCGACCGCTTCTTCGCCGGCATGCGCGACAACGAGCTGGCGCTGATCAACCGCATCCTCGATCTGATGCGCTCCGGCCTCGCCCACGTTCCTAGCCTGCGCGACATCGAAAACTGCGATGCTGCCTTGGTCTTGGGCGAAGACCTCACCAACTCCGCCGCCCGCATGGCCCTCAGCCTCCGCCAGGCCATGCGCAAAAAGCCCCTGCGCGAAATCTGCGATCCCCTCAAAATTCCGCACTGGCTCGACCACGCCGCCCGCGAAGCCATTCAGGACGCTCACGGCCCGCTCTTCCAGCTCACCCCCGCCGCCACCAAGCTCGATGACATCTCGACCGCCTGCCATCACGCCGCCCCCGACGATCTCGCCCGTCTCGCCCTCGACTTCAACGGCCCCATCTTCGCTGCCTTGCTCGCCGCAGATCGCCCGTTAATCATCGCCGGAACAAGCTGCGGCAGCCCGGCGTTGATTGAAGCCGCCGCTGCCGTCGCTGCCGAGCTGGTAAAGCGTGGCCGCAAGCCCGAACTCAGCTTCGTGGTTCCGGAAGCCAACTCCCTCGGCCTGGCGCTGCTCAACCCGCGCCCCTTGGGTGAGGGTCTCGATCTCGCCCGTTTCGACGATATCGAAACCGTGATCGTGCTCGAAACCGACCTCGAGCGCCGTGCCCCTGCCGCCGCCGTCGAAGCCTTTCTCACCCGCTTCCGCGTCCCGCCGCTCGATGAAGTCGGCAACCCCCGCCGCCATCTCGTCGTTCTCGATCAGGTCACCCATTCGACCGCTCAAGCCGCCGAGCTCGTCCTGCCCGCCGCAAGCTGGGCCGAAGGCGACGGTACCTTCATCAGCAACGAAGGCCGCGCCCAGCGTTTCTTCCAGGTACTGTCGCCCAATCCGGAAATCCGCGAGTCCTGGCGCTGGTTGGAGCAAGCCCAGGATCACGACGTCGAGCTCGACGGTCTCCTCGCCTCACTCGCCGCGTCGGAACCCGCGCTGGCCAAAGTGCGCGACGCCGCCCCGGCCGCCAGCTTCCGCCTGGCCGAGCAGAAAATGCCGCGCGAAACCCATCGCTTCAGCGGCCGCACCGCGAAAGACGCCGATATCAGCGTCAGCGAGCCCAAGCCCCCTGTAGATGAGGACACCGCCCTCAGCTTCACCATGGAGGGCTACAACGCCCAGCCCCCCGCCGCCCTCACCGCCTTCTTCTGGCGCCCCGGCTGGAACTCGCCCCAATCGCAACTCGGCTACCAGAGTGAAGTAAACCAATCTATACGCGGTGGCGACGCGGGTGTCCGTCTCTTCGACGGGGCGCCCTGCGTAGCGCGCAGCGCGAAGCAGGGCCCCATAAGTTCACCCCTCCCTCAAACCCCCGGCAGCTTCCTCACCCTTCGCTCCCACCACCTCTTCGGCTCCGACGAGCTGAGCCGCCTGGGCAAAGCGATCGCCGAGCTCTCCCCCGCCGCCTACGTCGGCGTGAGCGCCGAAGCCGCCACCGCCGCTGGCTGGCGTGACGGCCAGCCCATGCGCATCGAGTTGGACAGCCGCGCCTATCAAGTCCCCCTCCGCATCGTCCCCGGCCTGGCCGCAAGCCTGGCCACCGTCCCCGCCGGCTTCACCGCCTTCGACGGTGCCGCCCTGCCCGCCTGGACCAAAATCGAACCCGCGGAGGCGGCGCGATGAAGGAACTGGTAAACCTGGTCAGCCCGTACCCGATCTGGTCCCTGCTCGGCATCCTCTTCTTCGCTCTCAACATCGCCGCCTTCCTCATCTGGGTGGAGCGCCGCTTGCTCGCCGTCTGGCAGGACCGCTACGGTCCCAACCGCGTCGGCCCCTTCGGTCTGCTCCAGCCCCTCGCCGACGCCGTCAAGCTGTTTTTCAAGGAAGACTGGATTCCGCCCTTCGCCGACAAATGGCCCTTCATCGTCGCGCCCGCCATCGTCGCCGCCACCGTTCTCATGGGCTTTGCCGTCGTGCCCTTCGCCTCCGGCATTGTCGTCACCGACCTCAACATCGGCCTGCTGTTCTTCCTCGCCATGTCCTCGCTCGGCGTCTACAGCGTGGTCATCGGCGGCTGGGCCTCGAACAACAAGTATTCGCTCCTCGGCGGCATGCGCGCCGCCGCCCAGATGCTCAGCTACGAAGTCTTCATGGGCCTCGCGGTCATGGGCACGGTAATTCTCGCCGGCTCCTTCAGCCTGGGCGCCATTGTGCAGGCCCAGGAGAAGAACATGCTGTTTGTGATTCCGCAGTTCCTGGGCTTCGTCCTCTTTCTCATCGCCGGCGTCGCCGAAACCCGCCGCCTGCCCTTCGATCTGCCCGAAGCCGAATCCGAACTCGTCGCCGGCTTCCACAGTGAGTACTCGGGCATGAAGTTCGGCCTGTTTTTCGTGGGCGAGTACCTGGGCGTCACGCTCATCTCCTGCCTGATCACGGTGCTGTTTTTCGGCGGCTGGCTGGGTCCGGGCCTGCCTGGCCTGGTCTGGTTCCTGATCAAGATGTTCGGTTTCATCGGTTTCTTCATCCTCTTGCGGGCGGCCCTGCCGCGCCCGCGTTTTGACCAGTTGATGACCTGGGGCTGGAAGCTGATGCTGCCGCTCGCCCTGGCCAACTTACTGGTGACAGGAGCCATCGTCGTCGCGCTCAAGTAGCACTCATGTTCTCCATCATTCGCACTCTCTGGGACGTTTTCCTGCACATGTTCGCCAAACGTGTGACCATCCAGTACCCGGAGGAAAAGGCCTATTTATCCGCCCGCTATCGCGGCCGCATCATCCTTTCCCGCGACCCCGACGGTGGCGAACGCTGCGTCGCCTGCTACCTCTGCGCCGTGGTCTGCCCGGTCGACTGCATCGCCCTGCAAGCCACCGAAGACGAAACCGGCCGCCGCTACCCCGAGTGGTTCCGCATCAATTTTTCCCGCTGCATCTTCTGCGGCCTCTGCGAGGATGCTTGCCCCACCTACGCAATTCAACTGACACCCGACATCGAAATGAGCGAATATCGGCGTCAGGACATGGTCTACGAAAAGGAGAACCTGCTCATCAACGGCCCCGGCAAATACCCCGGCTACAACTTCTGGCGTGTCTCCGGCGTCCAGATCGGCGGCAAAGACAAAGGCCAATCCGAACACGAAGCCCCCCCCGTCGATCTCCACTCCCTCCTCCCATGACCCCTTTTCCCTTTTCCCTTTTCCCTCTTCCCTCCTAGCCATGCCAGTCTTATTCGGCTTCGCCGCCATCATCGCCATCATCGCCACCATCCTGGCGATCACGCGCATGAACGCCTTCCACGCCCTGCTCTATCTCGTCCCCTCGCTGCTGGCGGTCGCGGTGGCCATCTACGCTCTGGGCGCGCCCTATCTGGCGGCTCTCGAAGTCATCATTTACGCCGGCGCCATCATGGTGCTCTTCGTCTTCGTGACCATGATGCTGAACCTGGGGGCAGCCGCCAAGCAGCAGGAAAAGCAATGGCAGCCGGGCCGTGGCTGGATCGGCCCCGTCATCCTCGCCGCCCTACTGCTCGCCGCCTTCCTCTGGACGATTATCCCCAGCCCCGCCCCCGCCTACGCCATCCATCACGTCGGTCCACAAGCCGTCGGCCGCTCGCTGCTGTCCACCTACATCATCGGCGTCGAGCTGGCCTCGGTCCTGCTCATGGGCGCCGTCATCGCCGCCTATCACATCGGCTCCAGCGTCGGCCGCCGCCAGACCCACACGGTGGAAGAGGAAATGGCCGCCACAACAAAAGGAGCGACGCAATGACTCACATGGGTTTGTTGCTCGCTGCAGTCCTCTTCGCCATCGGTGTAGTCGGCCTGATCGCCCGCCGCAATTTGCTCATGATTCTCGTGTCGATCGAAGTTATGCTGAACGCCGCCGGTCTCGCCTTCATCGCCGCCGCCTCCGCCTGGAACCAGCCCGATGGCCAGGTCATGTTCCTCTTCATCCTCGCCGTCGCCGCCGCCGAAGTCGCCGTCGGCCTCGCTCTTCTCCTGCAGCTCCACCACCAAACCCAATCCGTCGAGGCCGACAAGGCCAACAAGATGAAAGGATAACCCCGAGCCTTTTCCCTTTTCCCTATGCACCCCTCCGTTTACAACGCGCTCTGGCTCGAGCCCATCATCCCCTTCGTCTCGGCCTTCGTCCTCATGGTCTGGGGACGCAATCTCGGCAAGCGCGTCGCCGCCTGGCTGGGTTCGCTCTCGATCGGCGCTTCCTTTGTCATCTCGCTGCTGATCGGCATCGCCTTCATGAAGTCGTCCGGAGCGCCCTTCACCCAGATCGTCTGGCACTGGGTCGCGGTGGGCAGTTTCCACGTCGACATGGGCCTCTACCTCGACGCCCTGTCGGTGGTCATGACCCTGGTGGTGAGCTTCGTCAGCTTTTTGATCCATGTGTATTCGACCGAACACATGGAACATTCCGAGGGCTACGAGCGCTTCTTCGCCTACATGAATCTGTTCGTCGCGTCGATGCTGACGCTGACCCTGGCGAACAACCTGCTGCTGCTGCTGCTGGGTTGGGAAGGCGTCGGCCTGTGCAGTTACTTGCTGATCGGCTTCTGGTACGGCGATGAAGCCAACGGCCTCGCCGGCCGCAAAGCCTTCATCGTCACCCGCGCCGGCGACACGGCCTTCATCCTCGGCCTCTTCCTGCTCTTCGACCGTCTCGGTACGCTCGACATTCAGCCGCTGATGGCCGCCGCCCGGCTGCACTGGCACGTCGGTGCGGCGGCGGCGACGGTGGCCTGCTTCCTGCTGATCGGCGGCGCGGTGGGCAAATCCGCGCAGCTTCCCCTGCAGACCTGGCTGCCCGACGCCATGGCCGGTCCCACCCCCACCAGCGCCCTCATCCATGCCGCCACCATGGTCACCGCCGGCGTCTACCTCATCGCCCGCACCCATGTGCTCTTCGAGCTCTCGCCCGCGGCCATGTTCGCCGTCGCCCTGATCGGTTTCTGCACCCTGTTGCTTGCCGGCTTCTCCGCCCTCGCCCAGACCGACATCAAGCGCATTCTCGCCTACTCCACCGTCAGTCAGATCGGCTACATGTTCCTCGCCCTCGGCGTCGGCGCCTGGTCGGCGGCGATTTTCCACCTCGTCAGTCACGCCTTCTTCAAGGCTCTCCTCTTCCTCGCCTCCGGCGTCGTCATCGAAGCCCTGGCCGACGAGCACAACATCTTCAAAATGGGTGGCCTGCGCCACAAACTGCCGCTCGCCTTCTGGTGCTTCGTCTTTGCCGGCTCCGCCCTTGCCGGTTTGCCCCTCATCAGCGCCGGCTTTTACAGCAAGGGAGTGATTATGTGGCAGGCCGGCGCCAGCCCCTTCGGCCACACTTGGCTCTGGATCGGCGCCATGGTCGGCGCCCTCCTGACCGCCCTCTACATCTCCCGCCTCATCTTTGTTGTCTTCTACGGCAAGCAACAGCAGCCCCCGCGCCTGTTCCCGCGTTGGACCATCCAGTGGCCGATGATCATCCTGGCGTTCCTGTCGATGCTCGCCGGCTTCTTCAATCTCCCCGCAGCCTTCGGCGGCGGCGAGCGCATGACCCATTTCCTCTCGACCGCTCTGCCCGTGCTCGACGTCGTTCGCCTCAACAGCATGAGCGAGCTCGCCTCCGAAGCCATCGCCGCCGTGGCGTTTTTCCTGGGCGTCTATCTCATCTGGCTGTTCTATCTCCAGAAGCCGTCGCTGGTCGAAAATCTCATGGCGGGCGGCTTTGCCCAGGACCTGCACCGCTTCTGGTACTCCGACTGGGGCATGGACTGGTTCTATGACCGCGTCTTCGTAAACCCCACCGTCGTCCTCGCCCGCCGCGGCCGCCACGATGTGGTCGACAAAATCTTCGACGGCATTGCCTGGCTCTGCCAGACCTTCTATCGCTGGCTCTCGCCCACCGAGTCCGGCCTCGTCCGCCGCTACGCCGGCTGGATCACCGCCGGCGCCATCCTCCTGATGGTCGTCGTCCTCTGGGGGCGCCCATGACCCCCTTGTCCCTTTTCCCTCTTCCCTTTTCCCTCCTCGGGGGGGCGCAATGATCCTACTGTGGATACTGGTCATCCTCGCCGCCGCAGGAGGTTTGGCCGCCCTCGCCGCCCGCTGGTCCAACAGCGCCCCGCGCTGGATCGCCCTCATCGGCATCGCCCTCGACTTCGTCCTCACTCTCCAAATCTGGATCCGTTCCGGCGCTGGCCAGTTCACCGGCGCGCAGCAAGGCCACTGGCTGCGCGAAGTCAACTGGAACTGGATTCCGCAGTTCGGCATCCACTTCCATCTCGCCCTCGACGGCCTCAGCCTGCTGCTGCTTCTGCTCACCTTCGCCCTGGGCATGATCGGCGTCCTCTGCTCCTGGCGCGAAATCGGGGGCGCCGACCACCGGGAGGCGGCGGGGGCGGAGCCCCCGAGTAAGGGCGGCGCGAGCCGCGGCATTGGATTTTTTCATCTCAATCTTTGCTGGCTGATCCTGGGCATCACCGGCGTCTTCCTGGCGATGGATTTGTTCCTGTTCTACTTCGCCTGGGAATTGATGCTGGTGCCCATGTTCTTCCTCATCGCCATTTGGGGCCATGAGCGCCGCGTCTACGCCTCGATCAAGTTTTTCCTCTTTACCCAGATCAGCGGCCTGCTTATGCTGCTGGCCATTCTGGCGCTCTACTTCAAGCACCACGCCGCCACCGGTGTCTACACCTTCGAGTACGCCCAGCTTCTCCACACCCCGCTCTCGCCCAGCGTCGCGCTCTTGATTCTGCTCGGCTTCTTCGCGGCCTTTTCCGTCAAGCTGCCGATGTTCCCCTTCCACACCTGGCTGCCCGATGCCCACACCGAAGCGTCCACCGCCGGCAGTCTCATCCTCGCCGGCCTCATGCTCAAGACTGGCGCCTACGGCCTGTTGCGCTTCATCCTGCCGCTCTTCCCGCACGCCGCCCGCGCCTTCGCGCCCTGGGCGATGGTTCTCGCCGGCATCGGCATCGTTTACGGCGCTCTGCTCGCCTACGGCCAGACGGATATGAAGCGCCTGGTCGCCTACACCAGCGTCAGCCACATGGGCTTCGTCCTGCTCGGCGTCTTCGCTGCCGCCCTCGCCGGTCCCGGCAGCGAGGCGGCGAAATGGGCGCTCGAGGGCGTGGTGCTCGAAATCCTCTGCCACGGCTTCTCCACCGGCGCCCTCTTCGTCATTACTGGCCTGATCCAGGAGCGTCTGCACACCCGCGAGATGGCGGAGATGAACGGCCTCTGGGCCGTCATCCCACGCGCCAGCGGCGCCGGACAATTTTTCGCCATGGCGGCCATCGGCCTGCCCGGCCTCGGCAACTTCGTCGCCGAATTTCTGATCCTGCTCGGCGTCTTCCACGTCAGCGTTGGCCTGGCCATCGTCGGCGCCATCGGCATTCTGGTCTCGACCTTCTACGGCATCGAAATGGTGCAGCAGGCTTTCCAGGGCCCCAACCGCCACCACTGGCAAGTGCCCGACCTCAACTTCCGCGAAGCCCTCTCGCTCGTGCCCATGATGGCCGTCCTCCTCTGGCTCGGCCTCTACCCCCAACCCGTCCTGAATGAAGCCGCACCAAGCTTGGCCCTCATCGAAAGCCAGTTAGCGGCGTCTCAAGTGCGCACCGCAACGCTCCCCAAAGTTCCCCTCACCCTCACGGCGCACGCAGACCCTCCGAAGCGCAACGCGCGAAGGAGGGTTCTTAAATGAGCTTCACTCCCGCCCAATGGCTCGCCCTTTCCCCCCTCATCGCCCTCACCGCCACCGCGGTGATCGCCATGGTCGGCATTGGCGTCAAGCGCTCCCACCGCGCCACCCTCATCATTACGCTAGTCGGCTTGGCGGTTTCCTTCTACCTCCTCTGGCCGGCTTCCCGCGTCGCCCCAGTGAGCGTCACCCCGCTGCTCCGCATCGACGGCTACGCCCTGTTCTTCTTCGGCCTGGTCATCGGCGCAGCGTTTGTTGTAGCTCTCTTGGCTTACGACTACCTCGAAAAGATTGAGCCGCGCCACGAAGAGTTCTATATCCTCCTGCTGATCGCCACGCTTGGCGCTGCGGGCCTCGCCGCCAGCGGCGATTTCGTATCGTTTTTCCTGACGCTCGAACTGCTCAGCATCAGCCTCTACGGCCTCAACGCCTATCCGAACGGCCGTCCGTTGCCGCTCGAAGCTGGCATCAAGTATCTGGTCCTCGCCGCCTCTTCCGCCTCTTTCCTGCTGTTCGGCATGGCCCTGGTCTACGCCGCTACCGGCACCATGACTTTCTCGCTCCTCGCCGTGGCGTTGCCCCACGCCGATCCCGGTCTGGTCCTGCCCGGCGCCGCGCTCATCCTCGTGGGTATCGGTTTCAAGCTCGGCCTCGTCCCCTTCCATCTCTGGACGCCCGATGTCTACCAAGGCGCCCCCGCCCCCGTCACCGCCTTCGTCGCCACCGCCTCGAAGGCGGGCATCTTCGCCGTCCTCCTGCGCTTTTTCTACGAATCCACCGGAGCTCCCGAAGGCCGCCTGTTCCTCGCCCTCACCATCCTCGCCTTCGCCTCGATGGTGGTCGGCAACCTGCTTGCCCTCCGCCAGCGCAACGTCAAGCGCATCCTGGCTTATTCCTCGATCGCCCACATGGGCTACATCCTGGTCGCCTTCCTCGCCGCCAGCCGCTCGGCCGCCATGGCTGCCGCCGCCGTCGGCTTTTACTTCCTCGCCTACTTCATCACCACCCTGGGCGCCTTCGGCATCATCGCGGCTCTGTCCACCTCCAAAGGCGAGCCCGACGGCATCGACGACTACCGCGGCCTGTTCTGGCGCCGGCCTTTCCTGACGCTGGTCTTCACCGCCATGCTGCTCTCGCTTGCCGGCATTCCCCTCACCGCCGGCTTCCTCGCCAAGTTCTACATCGTCGCCGCCGCGGCTTCGTCCTCGCTCTGGATGTTGTTGCTGGTCCTGGTCATCACCAGCGTCGTCGGCCTCTACTACTACCTGCGCATCGTCGTCGCCCTCTATCGCGAGCCGCCCGAAGCGATCGCCCCCGACGGCCCGCTCGCGCTCCCCCTCGCCCCCACCGGCGCCTGGGTCCTCGGCGTCCTGCTGGTCGCCCTCGTCTGGGTCGGCGTCTATCCTGCGACCTTCATTCGCATGATGTTGCATCTGCCCCTGCGGTGATTCCAGTCACGGCGCTGCCGCCCAACCTCCCGCCAGAATAGCTTCATGCCTCCTATCAATAAGCAGGTCATCTCCTCCCGCCCCGGCGCCGAAACCGTCCGCCTCTCGATCGCCGCCGGCAACGCAGTACCTACTCACGCCAGCAACGTGGACGTGACCGCCGTCTGCGTCCGCGGCACGGGCCGCTTCGTAATCGAGGGCAAGCCCACCGACCTCAACCCCGGCGTGGTGATTGACATGAAGCCCAACCAGCAGCATTCCGTAGAGGCCAAATCCGACCTCGAGCTGGTGGTCCTCCATTACCGTCTCGGCGACACCGACGCCACCGTCCACTGCGGCGCCTGAGCATCTCCCGAGCCCGGAACTGTAAACTGTGAACTGTAAACTGTAAACTGTTGTTATGGCCTACGTCATCGCGGAACCGTGCATTAACGTCAAAGACACCGCTTGCGTGGATGCCTGCCCGGTCGATTGCATCCATCCCCGCAAGGACGAAGGTGACTTTGAACCGGAAACCCAGCTCTACATCGACCCGCAGGAATGCATCGACTGTGGCGCTTGTGTCCCCGTCTGCCCGGTAGCCGCCATCTTCGCCCGCGAAGACCTCCCGCAAAAATGGGACCTCTTCGCCGAAATCAACGCCAAGCACTTCGAAAAGAAATAGCTGCCGTCTACTCTGCAAGCAAGTGCAGAATTTGCGGCAGAAGCTCCGCGGCGGCGACGACAGCCGTCTCCCACAGGATGTCAGGATCGATGTCGAAGTAGGCGTCCTCGAGCCGGTTGCGCATGCCGATGATCTGCGGCCAGGGAATGCCCGGGTGCTGCTGCCGAAATTCGGAGCTGAGCTTGCTGGCAGCCTCGCCGGCAATTTCGATGGCGCGCGCCGCGGCAAATGCCAAGGCTCGATCCGTCGCCATTTGATCTCGCGTACGTCCCCGCGTAAATTCAATGGCGCCGGAAAGCGCCTCGGCGATATGGCGCAGACGGACGCGGTCAGACGGAAGCATAGAGTGGCGCTGCTGTGCGCACCACCTCGTCGCGAAAGTGCTGGCTCAGGTCCCTTGCCGTACGGAGGTCGACGCGGCGGCCTCCCAGCAGCGCCGACAGCCGAATCTCGATATCCGCCATGGTGAGCAGACTCGGCCGGGCCCCGGGTTCGAATTCGACCAGCAGGTCGACATCGCTGTCGGGCTTGGCCGCGCCGTGCAGGTTCGAGCCGAATAGCGATAAGCGGCGGATCTGGAACTGATGGCAGAGACTGGCCAGCGCGGCCGGATCTGGAAAGACCTGCATGGCTCAATCCTAGCAGGGGTCAAAGAGGCGCGATGAGGCTCCGCGACATGCCCTCGCGCGCAGTGTTCCAAGTTGTGACGCAAATGAGATCGTCTCGCTGACCAACTTCCTGACTCCAGTCCGTCTCTAAATAAGTATGGACACCCGACGCGGAACCTCGTCTGCCGGGCTGCTACTCAACGCGCCGCCCGCCGCGCTGGCAAAGCTGCGACTGCGGCCACTTCTTATAGAAGTGCAAGGGATGACGTGACGGCCGCTTCATGCCGGACCTGCTAAGATGTGAATGTGGATTCACGTTCTGCCATCAGGCGGCGGGTGCCGTCGCAGGCGCGGGGCAGGTTGAAGGTCGAATGCCTGCTGGCCGCCGCCGGCGCCGAAATGGCCCGTCAGGGCTACGCCGGCGCCACCATGTGCGGCATCGCCGGACGCGCGGGCGCGGCCGTCGGCTCGCTCTATCAGTTCTATCCCCATAAGGAAGCCATTGCCGAAGTGCTGCGTGAGCGTTATACCACCGCTGCGGCCCCGCTCTGGGCGCAGTTGCGCGCCGCGGCGCCGCGTCTGCCCGCCCCGGCGCTGGCCGCGCGCCTGGTGCAACTGGAGTTTGAAATCGACCGCACCTGCCCCGGCTTTGCCGCTCTCCTCGATGCGCCCCGCACCGAGGGATCCGCTCGCCGCCGCAGTCAGTTCCGCCGCCGCATCGCCGCCGTCTTACGTGCCTGGCGCCCGCGCCTGGGAGCCCCGCGCGCCCTGCAGCATGCAGCGGTCATCCAGCAATTGCTGCGCGGCATGCTCTCGCTGCCCGCGGCCAGCCGCCGCGCCGGCTGGCAGGATTTTGAGGGCATTCTCGCCCGCTATCTCGAGGATCGCATCGGAGATTTAACCACATGAAAGCCAAGCTCGTTCTTTTGCTGGCGGCGGCCGCCCTCGCCGCCGGCTGCGCGCGTTCTCACGCCGCGGCCGCGCCGCCGCCGCCCATTCCGGTGGTCGTGGCTACCGCCCAGCAGCAGGCGGTCGAGGTGCATACCGACTGGGTCGCCACGCTGTCCGGCTACGTCAACGCCAATATTCAGCCCCAGGTAAGCGGCTACCTGGTGAAGCAGGACTACCGCGAAGGTTCGGTCGTGCGCAAGGGTCAGATCCTGTTTGCGATCGATCCGCGGCCCTTCCAGGCGGCGCTCGACGAGACCAAGGGCAAGCTGGCGCAGGCGGAAGGCCAAGTCGTGCAGGCCACGGCGCAGGTAGCGCAAGCCAGGGCGCAACTGGGCGCCGCCACGCTCGATGTCAACCGCGATCTGCCCGAGGCCGCCGCGCGCGCCATTCCCCAAAGCCAGTTGCAGAACGATCAGCAAGCGCGACTCGCCGCGCGTGCCGCGGTTGCCGCGGCCGAGGCCAACGTCGTCGCCGACAAAGCCTCGGTCAAAGCCGCTCAGGCCGGCGTGGAACAGGCCGCGCTCAATCTCGGGTTTACCCAAGTGCACTCGCTGATTACCGGCGTCGCCGGCATCGCGCAGGTGCAGATCGGCAACCTGGTGTCGCCGCAGACGGTCCTGACCACCGTGTCGCAGCTCAATCCGGTCAAGGCGTATTTTTCGATTAGCGCCCAGGACTACCTCGCCAGCGCGGCGCATCAGCATGGCGCCATCGATCTGCTCGCGCCGCACGGCCGTGCCGGCGTGCAACTTGTCCTCGCCGATGGCAGCATCTACCCGCATCCGGGCACCGTGTTGTTTGCCGACCGCGCGGTGAATTCCGATACCGGCACCATCGCGCTGGCCGCTTCCTTTCCCAACCCCGGCGGTCTCCTGCGTCCCGGCCAGCCCGTCAAGGTCCGTGCGCTTACGCGCGTCCTCGCCCGTGCGCTCGTGGTGCCGCAATCGGCGGTGAGCGAAGTGCAGGGTGGCAATGAAGTCGCCGTCGTGGGCGCGGACGACCGCATCTCGATTCGTCCGGTGCAGCTCGGTCCCACCGCCGGCTCCGGCTGGGTGATTACCAGCGGCCTCAATCCCGGCGAGCGCGTCGTAGTCGAAGGCACCGGCAAAGTCCGGGCAGGCGCTCGCGTGCGGCCCGTCACCGCCGCAAGCGCGGGCGGAGCGGGCGAGTAATGCTTTCGAAGTTCTTCATCCGCCGTCCCATCGTCGCCATGGTGATCGCCATTCTGACGGTGATCGTCGGCATCATCGTCGTTGCCGGCCTGCCGGTGTCGCTGTTTCCCGCGATCATTCCGCCGGAAACCAAGCTCTCGGCCTTCTTTACTGGCGCCGACGCGCAGACGCTGGCGCAATCGGTCGCAACGCCCATTGCCGAAAAAATGAGCGGCGTCGACAACATGAATTACATGTACTCGGTCAACGCCAATGCCAACGGGCAGATGACGATGATCGTGGACTTCGGCGTCAAGACCGACCCTGACACCGACCTCATCCTTTCCCAGATGCGCGAGTCCCAGGCCGCTTCGCAGCTTCCCGCCGCGGTCAACGAGCAGGGCGTATTGGTGCAGAAGTCCACCCACGCGCCCATGATGCTGGTGTCGATCTACTCGCCCAACGGCAGCCACAACAGCCAGTTCCTGGCCAACTACGCCTTCATCAACATGGTGGACCCGATCAGCCGCGTGCCCGGAGTCGCCAACGTGCAGGTCTTCGGTGCGGGGCAGTACGCCATGCGCGTCTGGCTCAACCCGGATGCCCTGGCTAAACTCGGCCTGACCGTCAGCGACGTCATCCAGGCGGTTCAGGCACAGAACACCGTCAACCCCGGCGGCCAGCTGGGCGCCCAACCCGCCCCGCGCGGCCAGCAGTTCACCTATGCCGTCCGCGCCCAGGGACGCCTCGCCACCCCAGAGCAGTTCGGCAACATCGTCGTTCGGGAAAATCCCAAGGGCGGCGTGGTCCGCCTCAAAGACGTCGCGCAGATCGAACTGGGCACGCAAACCTATACCCAGGCGGCTCAGCTCAACGGCAAACCCAGCGCCATCCTGGCCGTCTACCAGTTGCCCGGCAGCAACGCCATCGACACCGCCAACGGCGTGAACGCGCTCCTCAAAACCCTGGAGGCCAGCTTTCCGCCCGGCGTCGCCGCTGTCCCCTCGCTCGACACCACGCAGGCGGTGCGCGAAGGCCTGCAGGAAATCCTCTTCACCCTCGCCATCGCCCTGCTGCTGGTCATCCTGGTGGTCTACCTCTTCCTGCAGAGCTGGCGCGCGACGCTCATCCCCTTGCTCGCCGTGCCGGTCTCGCTCATCGGCACCTTCATCATCTTTCCGGCGCTGGGCTTTTCCATCAACACCCTGTCCATGTTCGGCATGGTGCTGGCGATTGGGCTGGTCGTCGACGACGCCATCGTGGTGGTCGAAGCCGTCGAGCACCACATGAGCCAGGGCATGAAGGCCAAGGCGGCGGCGCTGCGTTCCATGGAAGAACTCAGCGGTCCGGTCGTCGGTATCGCTCTGGTTTTGTCCGCCGTGCTTATCCCCACGGCCTTCGTGCCCGGCATCACCGGCCGCCTCTACCAGCAGTTCGCCGCCACCATCGCCATCTCCGTAATCCTCTCGGCCTTCAATGCCCTCAGCCTCAGTCCGGCGCTCGCCGCCTTGCTGCTCAAGCCGCGCGGGCAACGGCACCGCGGTCCGCTCGGGGTGTTCTTCCGCTGGTTCAACCGGACGTTTGAAAAGACAACCCACTTTTATGTCCGTGGCTGTCACGTTCTGGCGCACAAGACGATGCTCGCTTTCGTCTTGCTGCTGGGTTTCGCCGTTCTCGGCATATGGTTCGGCAGCCGCCTGCCCAGCGGCTTTTTACCCGACGAGGATCAGGGCTACGTCTTCGTCAATCTGCAGCTTCCTCCTGCAGCCTCACTGGAGCGCACCGAAGCCGCGGTCGACCAGATCAATAAAATCCTGCTCTCCACTCCGGGCGTACGCTACGTCAACAGCGTCGCCGGCTTCAGCCTGCTCAGCTACGTCGAGACCAGCTACAACGGCTTCTTCTTCGTCGTCTTCAAGCCCTGGGGCGCGCGCACCCGGCCCGATGAGCAGTACAAGGTGATCGAACACCGGCTGAATGCCGCCCTCGGGCAACTGCCTGCCGGCGCCGCGTTCAGCTTTTCGCCGCCGGAAATCCCCGGCGTCGGCACCTCCGGCGGCGTCACCATGGTGCTCGAAGACCGCGCCGGCAAGGGCGTCGATTACCTCGCCCGCGAAACCGATACGTTTCTTGCTGCCGCGCGCCAGCGGCCGGAGATCGCCCGCATCAATACTTCGTTTTTGCCGCACGTGCCTCAGCGCTTTATCCATGTCGACCGCGCTCAGGCGCTCAAGCAGGGCGTGGCCATCCACGACATCTATGAAACCCTGCAGGCCGACCTGGGCGGCGTGTTCGTGAACTACTTCAACCGCTTCGGCCGCCAGTGGCAGGTCTACGTCGAATCCGGCGGCCAGTACCGCACCAACCCTGCCGACTTGAGCCAGTTTTACGTGCGCAACAATCATGGCGGCATGGTGCCGCTTTCGGCGGTAGCCAGCTTCGAGCCGGGGTTCGGTCCCGAGTTCGTGATGCATTTCAACGAATACAACTCGGCACAGATCAACGCCACCGCCGCGCCTGGCGTCAGCTCCGAACAGGCCATGGCCGCGCTCGAACAGGTCTTCCACCAGACCATGCCCCACGACATGGGCTTCAACTACATGGGCATGTCATTCCAGGAAAAGAAGGCCATGGAAGGCATTCCGGCCAGCGTCATCTTCGGCTTCTCGGTGCTCTTCGTCTTCCTGCTGCTGGCAGCGCTGTATGAAAGCTGGTCTTTACCGCTGAGCGTCCTCATCTGCCTGCCCGTCGCCGTGTTTGGCGCCTTTTTCGTCCTCTGGCTGCGGCGCGTCGTCATGCTGCATCTGGCGCCGGCGTATTCAGTGCAATTGGAAAACGACGTCTACGCCCAGATTGGGTTGGTTATGCTGATCGGCCTGGCGGCGAAGAACGCCATTCTGATTGTCGAGTTCGCGCGCACCGAGTACGCGGCCGGCCGCGATCTGATCGAATCGGCGCTGGCGGCGGCGCACCTGCGCCTGCGCCCCATTCTGATGACGACCTTCGCCTTTATCTTTGGCTGCGCACCTCTCTGGTTCGCCTCCGGCTCCGGCGCCGTGGCGCGCCGCATTATGGGTACGGTGGTCATCGGAGGCGCCGCCGCCGCGGCCGCCTTCGCGGTTTTCCTCATTCCGGCGATGTTTGTCCTGATCGAGCAGTTGCTGGGCGGCGAACGCAAGCGCGCCCACACCGCCTTGCCCGCGCCGGCGCCCGCGACGCCGCAGGAGGTGGTCTGATGCGCCGGCTCTCTGCGATCGTTGTCCTTGCCCTGAGCGCATGCCTCGCCGGCTGTTTGCTTGGCCCCAACTATCACCGCCCGGCGATCAGTGCGCCAGCCGCCTATCGCGGCGCGGCTGCCGCCACGGCGACGCCCCAGGCCGCCGCCAGCCTCGGCAACGAAAAATGGTTCACCCTCTTCCAGGACCCGGTCCTGCAGAGACTCCTCCGCACCGCGGTCGCCAACAATTACGATGTCCGCATCGCCGCCGCGCGCGTGCTCGCGGCCCAGCAGCAAGCCGGCATCACGCGCGCCGGCGAATTTCCCTTCGCGGCCGTCGATGCCGGGGTTACTGCCCTTCGCAATCCCAAAACCTCCAAAGCTCTGCCCTCCTACAGCACCCGCTTCGGCCGCCTCAACCTTGATGTCCTCTGGAACCTCGATTTCTGGGGCAAATACCGCCGCGCCACGGAAGCCGCCCGCGATCAATGGTTTGCCACGCGCTGGGGTCAGCGCGCCGTCGTCTCCTCCGTGGTGGCTCAGGTAGCGGTCGCGTACTTTCAACTCCGCGAGCTCGACGCCGCGTTGGCCATCGCGCAGAAAACAATCGCCGCCCGCCAGGATTCGCTGCACCTGATTCAGGTTCTGGATCATTACGGCTCTGCCTCCGATCTGGATGTCGCTCAGGCGCAGGAGCTGGAATCGCAGGCGGGCGAGACCATCCCCGATCTCCAGCGCCAGATTGCACAACAGGAAAATCTGCTCCGCACTCTGATGGGCGAAAATCCCGGCCCCATTCCCCGCGGCGCTCCGCTCACCGCCCAGCCCAATCCACCTTCCGTTCCCGCCGGCCTGCCTTCGGCGCTGCTCGACCGCCGTCCCGATATCCGCGCCGCCGAGATGCAACTCGCCGCGGCCAACGCCCAAATCGGCGTCGCCAAAGCGGCGCTGTTCCCGAGCATTACGCTCACCGCCTCGGGCGGCGTCGAAAGCTACGCCTTGAACCGGTTGTTCTCACCCGCAGGACGCCAATGGAACGTCGCCGGCGACTTGCTGCAGCCGGTCTTTGCCGCCGGCAGCTTGCGCGCCGGTGTTCGCCTCAGCGAGGCGCAGAAACAAGCCATGCTGCTCACCTATGAGCAGAGCATCCAGAACGCCTTCGCCCAGGTTTCCGACGCGCTCGTCGGTTTGCAAAAAGACCACCAGTTCCGCCAGCAGCAGCAGACTCTCACGCAGGCGGCGGAAAAAGCCGAGCAGCTTTCCCAAGTTCTCTATCAGCACGGCGGCGGCAGTTTCCTGCAAGTGCTGGTTGCCGAAACCAACTCCTTTTCCGCCCAGCTCAATCTTTCCCAGGCCGAGCTCAACGAGCGCCTAGCGCTTGTCGCTCTCTACAACGCCCTCGGCGGCGGCTGGCAGCGGTAGGCTCAGTACAGCCCGGCATCCAGCCCAGCAATGAAGCCGATGCCAGGCACGTGCAGCTTCTGCAGCCGCCGGTCGTTGGTCAGAAACACATCGACCTTAGCCGCCGCAGCGATAGCGAGGTGCAATGCGTCCGGGGTTGAGACGCCGGTCGTTGCCCGCAGCCGCGCAAAATGCGGTACGGCATCGGGCCGCAGCGGGAGCACGTCCAGGGCCGTGGACGAAAACAGGTCCTGTAGGGCTTCGATCGCGGCCAGGTCATCCCGCTTGGTTGGGAGCACCGCAAGTTCGCACAAGGTGAACATGCTGGCGCACAACCGGTGCCCGCGCTCGAGCATCGCTTGCCGGGTTGCTCGTACCGTGGGGCCGAATTCAGGGTTGCCTTCCGTCAGGTAGGCAAACAGCATTGTGTCCCAGTAGACGCGGGTCACGATTGCTTCCACATGGTCCGCTGTCGCCGTTCAAAATCGCGATGGAAAGCGGTTCGCTCCTTTTGCAGCGCGCGCTCCGCTCCGCCTTCGGCTGCGAATGCATCGCGCAGGCGGCCATAAAGCGCCAAGAGGGGATCTTTCTTGTGCTGGCCGTTGTCGTTCCAGATGTACGTCACAGCCACGGTGGTGCTCTGGCCCGACGGCGGACCTTCCCGTTTCATGATCTCCAGCCCGTGTTGCTTCAGGAATCGCTGTCCTTGCATCGCGGTGCAAACCTGGGGCGCCCGATTCTGCAGTTTCAGCTCTCGAATAATCTCACCCGCGGTGACGCGCACCTTCTTTTTCCCGCGCTGCCGTGCCGGCTCGATGTAGTGCGCCAGGAGCAGAGCTTGCACCCGCTTGGACGTGCCCTTGCCACTGGTTACGATCGCCATTTGCGTCACCATACTTGTTTTTGTTGAAACTAGCAAGCATGGCAGAGCCGATGCAACCTCTTTGCCCTCTGGATCTTCCGAGCCAGCATGGCGGCACTTCCCATCATCTTCCGCGGCCGTAAGGTCAAGACCCTTTCCGACGTTGTCGTGGCTACGCTGCTCGACTGGGGCGTGGACACCATCTTTGGATTGCCCGGCGATGGCATCAACGGCATGTTCGAAGCGTTGCGCCAGCGTGAACGCGAAATCCGCTTCATGCAAGTGCGCCACGAGGAGGCGGCAGCGTTCATGGCCAGTGCGCATTACAAGTACACCGGAAAACTGGGCGTCTGCATCGCCACTTCCGGCCCCGGTGCGATTCACCTGCTCAACGGTCTCTATGACGCCAAGCTCGACCGCGCGGGTGTGCTGGCCATCACCGGCCAGACCTACTCCGATCTGAAGGGTACGCATTACCAGCAGGAGGTCAACGTCGTCCGCCTCTTTGCCGACGTGGCCGAGTACAACGAGGCCATCATTAACGCCAACCAGGCCGAAAGCGTCACCGATCTTGCCTGCCGCCACGCCATCGCCAAAGCGTGCGTAGCGCACATCAATATCCCGGTGGACCTCCAGGGCGAGCCTGCCAGGGAAAAGCTCTCGGCCATGCGTCCGGTACGCACCGTAACGTCGGCCACGCGCGGCCGCTACGTGACCGTACCCTGTGATTCCGATCTCGACCACGCCGCCGAGGCGCTCAATCACGGCAGGAAGATCGCCATCCTCGCCGGCGTTGGCGCGGTGCATGCGCGCGAGCAGCTCATCGCCACCGGCGAGAAGCTTGCTGCGCCCATCGTCAAGTCCCTGCTCGGAAAAGCTGCTATTCCCGATGATCATCCACTCAGCGCCGGCGGCCTTGGCCTCATCGGCACGCTGCCCGCGCAAAAGGCCATGGAGGAGTGCGACACCTTCTTCATGATCGGCAGTTCGTTCCCCTACATGCAGTGGCTGCCGGAAAAGAAGAACGACGTCGTCGGCATCCAGCTCGACCTCCGCCCCGAGCGCATCGGCCTGCGCTTTCCGATGTCGGTCGGCCTCGTCGGCGCCGCCGCCGAGACGCTCGACAAGCTGCTGCCACGCCTGAAAAAGCACGACCATCGCTTTCTCAAAACCACGCAGAAGCGCATGGCCGAGTGGCATCGGCTCATGCACGAGCGCGGGAGCAACATGCAAACGCCGATGAAGCCGGAAATGGTCGCCGCCACGCTTTCCGAGCTCGCCCCGCGCGACGCCGTCATTGCCTGCGACTGCGGCACCGTCACCACCTTTATGGCCCGCCAGTTCCAGATCCGCGATCAGCAGAAGTGGGCCATGGCGGGCAATCTTGCCACCATGGCGCCCGGCCTGCCCTACGGCATCGCCGGCGCGGCTGCATTTCCGCACCGCCGCGCGATCGCCTTTGTTGGTGACGGAGCTTTCACCATGCTCATGGGTGAATTTGCCACTGCCGTCAAGTACAACCTGCCGCTCACCGTCGTACTCATCAAGAACAATACCCTCGGACAGATTAAATGGGAGCAGATGGTCTTCCTCGGTAATCCCGAGTATCAGTGCGAGCTGCAGCCCATCGACTTCGCCGCCTTCGCGCGCGCCTGCGGCGGCCTCGGCACCACGGTGGAGGATCCACTCCAGCTTCGTGCCGCGCTTCAGCAAGCGCTACGCTCGCCCAAGCCGCACCTGGTCGAGTGCATTACTGATCAATTCGAGCCGCCCATGCCCGCCGAAGCCACCCCGAAACAGGGTCTGCATCTGGCCGCAGCGCTGGCGCGCGGCGAACCCAACGCCAACCAAATCGCGCTCACCATGTTCCGCGACAAGATCCGCGACCTCAAGGCCTGACATGCCGGGCGATGCGCCTCTGCCGCGCCATAGAGGTCACGCGCGAGGAAATCGGGGCCGGCACTCCCATGCTCGTGCTCGAGCCGAGCTGCGCCGCGGTCCTCCGCGATGAGCTGGTCAATCTAACCTCGAAGGCAAGCTCCTCGACCGGATGGGCGTTGCCGTCGAGCCGCTCGACGCCGGTTGTTGCGGCATGGCCGGCTCGTTCGGTTTCGAGGCTGACAAATACGATGTTTCGGTCGCGGTCGGCGAGCGCCGCCTGCTGCCCGCCATCCGCCAGGCGCCCGCCAGCGCCCTCATCGTCGCCGACGGTTTTAGCTGCCGCGAGCAAATCCGCCAAACGCGGCGAAGCAACCAGCTCGCGAGCGCCTATTCCCCCAACCCGCCGCCAGCCGCGCGCCTGGCTGCTCGGCCTGGCCGCCGCTTCTCTCGCCGGAATCCTGCTTTGGCGAGCACGCCAGGCGCGCTGTCCGACACAAGCCAGGCGATGCGGCCGAAATGCCCATTGACTGCTTTTCGCTTTGCATCGTAAAGTAACGGTATGGGCGATCCACTTCACCAGGCACTGGACGAGATCGCCGCCATTCGCGGCCAGATGGCGCGTGCGGCGGAATTTCAAGGCTACGGCCCCGCCGCGCTGGCGGCGACGGCTTTGGTGGCCGCAGCGGCGGGCGTGGTGCAGCCCCTCTGGATTCCCGATCCCACGCGTGCGCCCCTGCACTATGTTCTGCTCTGGGGCGCGGCGGCGCTGCTGGCCGGCGCCCTGATCGCCTGCGAGGCGGTGGCGCGGACGCGCCGACTGCACGCCGGCGTCAGCAACGTCATGATCCGCTGCGCGGTCGAGCAATTTCTGCCCTCTGCGGTCGCCGCCGCGGCGCTGACCTTCGTCCTGCTGCGGTCGCTGCCGCAGAATGTGGCGCTGCTGCCGGGGTTGTGGCAAGTGGTTTTCAGCCTGGGCGTATTTGCCTCCTGCCGTTTCCTGCCGCGTCCTACGCTGCTGGTCGGGGGCTGGTATCTACTGACTGGCATCTGGGTGCTGCTGCTGTCGCAGGGCGGCATGGCGCTGCAGCCCTGGCTGATGGCGGCGCCGTTCGTGGTTGGCCAGGCTTTGGCCTCCGCCATTCTCTGGCGTGCCGCACGGCCCCAGCGCGTGGCCGCGGAACAGGAGGCGTCTTGAGCGAAGCCGAACGCACCGGCGCCGGCCGCTACGCCTACGCGGGTCTTGACCGCGTGCTGCATGAGCGCGCGCGCCTCGGTATCGTCACCTCGCTCGCCGCCCATCCGCGCGGCCTCACCTTTAACGATCTCAAAGTGCTCTGCGATCTCAGCGACGGCAATCTCAGCCGCCATCTGGCGGTATTGCAGGAGACTGGCCTGGTGCAGATCACCAAAGGCGTCCATCGCCAGCGCCCACGGACACTCTGCCGCCTGACCGCCGCGGGACGCGAGCGCTTTGCGCAATATCTGAACGAACTCGAGCAGGTCGTAGCCGATGCCGCCGAGGTTCGCCGCTTCGCCGGCCGGCTTGCGACGGAGGGTTCAAGGTAAATTTTTTTCCCCGGAGACTTTGCCATGCAAAGTTTATTGCACACCGCGATCATCATGGACGGCAACGGCCGTTGGGCGGAGGCGCGCGGCTGGCCACGCGCGCGCGGCCACGCCGCCGGCGCCGAAGCCCTGCGCACAATTGTCGAAGCCGCGCCCGGCCTGGGCATCGGCACGCTCACGGTCTATGCCTTCTCGTCGGACAACTGGCAGCGTCCGCCCGGCGAGGTGCAGGCGCTGATGGAGCTGTTTGCGGCTTACCTCGAAAGCGAGCGTGAACCGCTGCGCCGCGCGGGCGTGCGCTGCACCGCCATCGGCCGCCGCGACCGGCTGCCGCAGTCGCTGGTCACGGCGCTGGAGCGCATGGAAGTGGTCACGCGCGCCTGCACCAAACTTTGGCTGCGGCTGGCGATTGATTATTCCGCGCGGGGCGAAATCGCGCGCGCCTCGGCCGCTGCCGCTACCCGCTGGACGGCGGGATTGCCGCCCAGCGTCGAGCTGATGCAGCGGCTGACCGCCAGCGCCCTGGAGCGTGAAGCCGGGCCGGTGGATCTGCTTATCCGCACCGGCGGCGAGCGGCGTCTGTCGGATTTCGTGCTTTGGGAGGCCGCGTATGCGGAGCTGCTATTCCTGCGTGTCGCCTGGCCGGACTTCCGCCCCGCGCACCTGCGCCGCGCGCTGCGGGTCTTCGCCCGCCGGCAGCGCCGCTTCGGTGCTCTCCTGCCCGCCGCCGCCGGTGCCAGCGCTTAGCGCCCCAGGTTGTTCGAAGGCCGCCTGGCGCGTCCAAAGGAAATAGAGTTGCGCCAGGCAGGCGGCGATGCCGAGCGAGATCATCAGCGCCAGCGGCGGCATCGAAAGTGCGCGCGCGCCGAGCACATCTGTGAGCGCGGCGGGCTTCAACCAGGCAAGCACGCTGTTGATCAGCCACAGCACCACCCAGACCATAGCGGCCACGCGCGCCCAGCTTCGCAGCTCGACCAATCCCAAGCCGACAATCATGCTGATCGCGCCCGCCGCGATCAGTGCACTCTGTGCGGCATGGCCGCGGAGCGGGTGCATCCCCAGCGCAAAGCTGGCGTGGGCGCCGAGCAGAGGGGTGAAGAGAACGCTCAATACGCCACCGCCCAGCAGGAACCAGGCGATCACGGCAATGCTGATGGGCACGCGCGGCGGCGCACCGTCGCGGCGCGTGGTGAAGAAGGCAGCTTGGCTGTGCGGCCGGACGAAATAGGCAATCCACCAGATCGCCAGGCCCGTACACATCAGCCCCAGAAAAGTATCCACCACGTGGACAGCGGCTGCCGCACTCGCCGGTGCGGCCGGCGCAAGCGGCAAAAGGTCCATTGCCAGCACGCCCAGGCCTGTGCCCAGCAGCAGGAAGGAAAAGATCAACGTCGAAATCAGCGCCCACGTGCGCATCCACAGCAGCCCCAGCCCGGTGACCACGCCCCAGACCACTACCGCCGCGGCGAACGCGGCGACGCCGAACAGCATGGTGCGCGACTCCCCATGCGCCGCCAACTCGCCACCAGTGGCCGTAAGCGCGCCCAGAAAAATCATGGCCGCAATGCCGGAAACCAGCAGCGACCCAAAGATTTGCAGTACGACGACTGCGAGGACCGGACCGGGGCGATGCACAACGGCAGTATACGACGCTCACAAAACGAATGGGATCAGGGCCTTCACGAGCCGCCGGTAGACGGCGTGCGGCTTGGGGGCCCCGGCGCTGGCCGGGCTGTGGCTGGGTTTCGCTCCCGGCAACGGACACCCGCTGGTGCCCAGGGCGTATTTGGCTATCCTAACCCTGAAGCGCCATGTCCCGCATTCTGGATTTCTATCGCGGTGGTCCCGACCATCGCGGCCGCCGGCTGAGCGAAATTATCGCCTGGGATGCGGCCCGTCTCGAGCACACCCACGATTACATCCAGTGGCTGTTTCCGCTGCCCGAGCCGAGCGCCTTTCAACCCTCCGCGCCTTTGCTGACCCCGGAAGACGCCGCCGAGTTCCGCCGCTCGCCCGAGCTGCAAGACCGCATGCGCCAGGCGCTCGCCGCCATGCTCGCCTTCTATGGCGTTAACCCTCCCGGGCCGATGCCCTGGCTTTGCGCCGGCGACCATAATTTCCTACGTTTGACCCGCATTTTGCGGAGCCTGCGGCTCGCCGGCCTGGAAACAGAGGCGCAAGATTTGTTGGCTCACCTGCAGGGACTCTATCGCCTTTATCCCGCCACCATCGACCCGACGACCTTCGCTTTCTGGCGCCACGCGGTGACCGATCCTTTGCCATACTAAGGGACATGCAGGCCAGCCAACCGGGTTCCCAACTGACGTCTCTTGCCGAACGTTTAAAAGGCTCCGCCATTCTGGGCATCGCGGCCGAAATCCGTGAGCTCATGGCCCAGGGCGAGCCGATTCTGAACCTTACGGTGGGTGATTTCCATCCGGCGCAGTTTCGCATTCCGCGCGGCCTCGAAGACAACATCGTCGAGGCGTTGCGGGCGGGTGAGGCGAACTACCCGCCGCCCATAGGCATGGAAGTTCTGCGGCGCGCCATTTGCGGCCTGTACAAGCCACGCGGCGGCCGCGAGGTGACGCTCGACAACGTTGTGATTGCGGCAGGTGCGCGTCCGGTCATTTACGCGGCCTACGCGGCGCTGGTCGAAGCCGGCGACCGCGTCGTCTTTGGCGTACCGGGCTGGAACAACGAATACTACTGCGACATGGTGGGGGCGGAGCAAATTCGCGTCGCCTGTCCCAAAGAAGCCGGCTTTCTGCCCACCGCCAAGGCCCTCCAGCCGCATTTGCGCGGCGCGCGCCTGCTGGCGCTGAACTCGCCGCTCAACCCCGCCGGTTCATCGCTTTCCGCCGAAGAGCTCGCTGCCATCTGCGACGCGGTGCTGGAAGAAAACACCCGCCGCCCGGCCGGCGAGCGGCCGCTGTACATGCTTTACGACCAGGTCTACTGGATGCTCACAACGCCGGGTACGGTGCATTCCGATCCGGTGCTGCTGCGCCCCGCCATCGCTCCCTATCTGGTCACCATTGACGCCATCTCGAAATGCTTCGCTGCCACCGGCCTGCGTGTGGGCTGGGCGATTGCGCCGCCTGCCATCGCCAAGGCGATCAACAAAATCAACGGCCACGTCGGTGCCTGGGCGCCGCGTCCGGAACAGATCGCGACCGCCAAATTCCTGAACGACGCGGCCGCGGTGGACGCCTACATTGCCGGCATGCGCCGCGAAGCCGCCGCCCGCCTCGAGGTCGTTCACAAGGGCATGCAGGCGTTGCGCGCCAAAGGGCTTCCGGTCGATAGTCTCAAGCCGCAGGGCGCGATTTACGCCAGCGTCCGCTTCGCCCTGCATGGGCTGCGCACGCCCCAAGGTCAACGGCTGCAGACCGATGACGACATCCGCCGCTACCTGCTGCAGGCCGCCCACGTCGGCATGGTCCCGTTTGCCGCCTTCGGCGCCGCCGAAGGGGAAGGCTGGTTCCGGATTTCGATCGGCGTCGCCTCCATGGCCGATCTGGAGCAGCTCATGCCGCGGCTGGAGACCGCAGTAGCGGCGGTTGCGGCGCCGCAACCGGCAGCGGTGCGCTAAAAGCTGATCCGCAAACCAAGCTGCGCGGCAAACGGAATCCCGACCGTCGTTCCGGGACCGAAGAAATCTCCCAGCGCGCCAGCCGGCGCCAGCAACTGCTTCGGGCTAGTGATGGGTTGCGCCTCGGTGCAGGCGGCGTTCTGACACAGCGCGGTCGCGTTGAACAGGTTGTTTACCGGCGTTGGCAGAGCCGCGATGTTGGTGATGTAATTCGAGCCCGGGTTATTGCGGTTGAACACGTTGAACATATCCAGAGATGGATAGACGTGCCACCTTTCGCCCAGAGTGAACGGCCGGCTCAGGCGCAGGTCGAGCTGGATGTAAGGCGTGCCGCGGAACTCATCGAGCGCGGTGGGCACGCCGTTGATCACGGCGCGGTCGTTGGCCGCGTCGCCCGCGCCATTGACGTCCACCGGCGTGGTCAGCGTCAGGGGCCGGCCGCTCTCCGCTTGCAACAGTGCCGAAAGCTGGAAGCCGCCGGGCGCGAAGGTGTCGCCGGCCAGGACCAGGCGGTGGGTTACGTCCTCGCCCGAGGGGCCAAAGTCGCCCGGGCCGAAGGCGTTGAGCGGATTGCAGACGCCATCCACGTAGTCGAAGAGTTCGCCCAGCACGCAGCCCCAGGTGTTCGCGCGCGACAGGGTGTAGTTGGCGATGAAGTGGAGCCGCCGGGACAGATTCCCTTGCAGGTGCAGCATGAGCGCGTCGTAGCGCGAGCGGTTGTCGGAGCGGAACACGGTGATGTCGGGCACGTTCGCCTGCTGCGCCGCCATGGTCCGGGCAAACCGGGGCGAAAACAGGGTATAGCCGGCGTTGTAGTTGTAGGCGCGATAACCGTGGTTGCCTTCTTCGTGCGTGAAGTCGGCGCTCAGGTTCCAGTTGGGGGTTAAGGCATAGGCTGCGCCGCCGGTGGCATCGAGCGCATACGGGGTTTTGTAGTTGGGATCGATCAGCGCACCGCTGCCGCCGCTGGCGGCTCCCGGCAGACACCCCGGATCGGAGGCCGCCACACACGGCGCTGGCGCGCTATTCACCGCCTGCATGGCTGTGACCCAGCCGTTCTGCGCCAGGTCATCGTAGTAAAGTCCAAAGCCGGAGCGGATCACCAGGCGGTGCTGCGCCCCTGGCGCGTAGATCAACCCCAGCCGCGGCGCGAAGTGGCTATGGTCATCGTGAGGAACGCCCGGCACCAACGGGATCTGAAGTGCCTTCAGCGTCAGATAAGCGGGATTATCCGCTTGCGTCCGGCCGGACGCCAGAAACAGGCCGAAGGTGGTGTCGTACCGCAGGCCGTAGTCCAGCGTTAAATCCGGCGTCAGCTTCCAGGCGTCCTGGCCGTACAGGCCCAACCGCTGCACGTTTTGCGAGAAGCTTCCATTGCCCGCAGGGGTCGCGGTGCAGGTCGCGCCTGGACTGGCATTGGGGGCGCAGTTAAGGTCGGCGGCAAACTGCGCCGGATCGGCCACGTAGGCGCCCGGGTTCATGGGGAAAACGGTAAGGGTTTCGGCGGTGCCGCTCAGCGCCCCGCTGAGCACCGGCTCGTGCACGAAGTTCACGCCGAAGCGGGTCGCATGCGCGCCGCGGTTGTGGCTCATGTCGTAGCTGAACTGGTAGTTTTCCTGATTCCGCAGCACCGGAAAGGCGGTGATCGGCGTCAGAAACTGATTGTCGCCAAAGGTTTCGAATCCGGAGATGGTGCTGGAAGTTGAGGTGAACGGAAACGCCAGCGCGAAGCCCAGATGCTGGTTCCGCAACTGTGTCATGTGCAGGTAGCTGGCCGCCATCGCCAGGCTGCCGACCCAGTTGGGTGAGAAGGTGTAGGTATTGCTGACCACGCCGTTGAGATAGTTCGCATGCCAGGTCGTGCCGGTTGAGGGCAGGCTGCCCTGCTGCACAAAAGCATTATCGGTGGTGTAGTTGTCGGCAGAAAGACGCAAGAACCAGTGCGAATTGGACGACTGCGCCCAGTCCAGCCGCTCATCTGCCATGAAGTCATGAAAGGGCACGCTGACCGACGAGGGCGTGGGGATGGAGCGCACGCCCGGAATCAGGCCGTCGTTGGCGAGTTGCGCCAGCGCCTGGAACTGAATCTGGTTGGCGGGGCTATAGGCGATGCTGGCCTGTTCGGGCACATATTCCAGCGCGCTGAAGAACCAAAGCTTGCCGCGCGCAATGGGTCCACCGAGCGAGGCGCTGTAGTCCTGGCGCGAGAACGGCTGCTTGGGATTCGGCGCCGGATTGTCGATGGGGAAGCGGGCGTTCAACGCCGCCGCACGTTCGAGAACTGCCGCGCTGCCGTGCCACTCATCGGTGCCGCGCTTGGTGGTGATCTCGACTGCGCCGGCAGTGGTGCCGCCGACCGAGGCGTTCTGCCCCGCAGACTGGAAGGCAAATTCCTGCAGGGCGTCCACCGGAAGGTTCTGCAGAAACCCTCCGATGTAGTCGTCGCTGTTAGCGGCGCCGTCCACCGTCAGGCTGTTGTTCAGTCCCGAGCTGCCGCCGGTTGATACCGCGGTAATCCGCGCCTTGGTCGGATCGGAAGGTTCGACCGGCTCGGTGCCCGGCACCAAATAGGCGATGTTGGCGAAACTGCGCTGCGCCATCGGCAGCGTGGCGAGATCGTGTGCCGTCACCACTCCCTGATGGGCGGCGCTGGTCAGATCGATCGATGCCGTGGTGATCGACGACGCCGAAGCCGACACGTTCACCGTGGTATGCGCCGCCGCCGGGCGCAGCGTGACATGCACACTGCGGACCGTGCTCACCTGCACGGTGATGTTCGCGCTCGCGGTGGCAAAACCCGGCGCGCTCACGCTCAGCTCATAGGCGCCCGGGGGAAGCTGACTCAGGCGGAATTCCCCGCGAGCGTTGGCCTGAAGCCGGCGCTCGAGGCCCACGGCGGAGGCGTGCAGCACAATGTGGGCGGCCGGAACACGCGCGCCGGTGGCATCCGCGACCGTGCCCGCAAGGCCGCCGGTCGCCGACTGCGCCATCGCTACACCGCATGCGATCAAAACCGCCTGCAGAATTAGATAACGAACGGGCTTCATTCTGGTTCCAGGATCACCTCCTAAGGTGCAGGCAAACCGGCCCTACTACCAGCGCCGTAGGCCACAAACGCACGATTGATCGCGCCGTCATGAGACGCCGTGTATCTGGTATGCTCACACCATGAGTTACTTGCGCCGGTTCACGCCCGCTCTCGTTCTCTTGCTCGCGCTGCCGTTGGCGGCGCAGGTCAGCCCCAGCCTGTTTTCCGCCATGCGCTGGCGGCTGGTGGGGCCGTTCCGTTCGGGCCGGGTGCTGGCCGTCGCCGGCGTACCCGGCACCAGCACCTATTACATGGGCGGCGTGGGTGGGGGCGTGTGGCGCACCGACAATGCCGGGCGCACCTGGCACTCCATCTTCGACCAGCAGAACATCGCCTCCATTGGCGCCATTGCCATCGCGCCTTCGAACCCCAACATTATTTATGCCGGCACGGGCGAAGCCGACATGCGCTCCGACACCTCCTACGGCAACGGCGTGTATAAATCGATGGATGGCGGCCGTACCTGGCGGCATATCGGGCTACTGGAGACGCGGCACATCGGCGCCATCGACGTCGATCCGCACAATCCCGACATCGTGCTGGTCGCGGCCCTTGGCCGGGCCTACGCGCCCAATCCCGAGCGCGGCATTTATCGCTCGACCGATGGCGGCGCCACCTGGCGCAAGGTGCTGTATAAAAACCCCACCGTCGGCGGCATCGACCTGGCGATGGATCCTGACAACCCGCAGGTCATCTACGCGTCGCTCTGGGCCGCGTACCGCCCGGCCTGGAATCAATACCCGCCGACGCAAGGTCCCGGCAGCGGGATTTACAAATCCAGCGACGAGGGCGCCACCTGGACTGAAATCTCCGGGCACGGCTTGCCCGCCGGTCAATGGGGCCGCGTGGGTCTTGCGGTTGCCTATCACGATGGCGGCCGGCGCGTGTACGCACTGATCAGCGCCAAGCAAGGCGGTTTGTACCGCTCCGACGACAGCGGCGCCACCTGGAAGCGTGTCAGCGCCGATGCGCGCATCGACAGCCGCTCCTGGTATTTTTCCGGCGTTTACGCTTCGCCCGCCAGCCGCGATGAGGTCTACATCTGCGACGTGGCTTTTTACCACTCCGACAATGGCGGGGAAAGCTTCACCGCCCTCAAAGGCGCGCCCGGCGGCGACGACTACCACACCCTCTGGATCGACCCCAGCAACACGCACCACATGATCCTCGGCGTGGATCAGGGCGCCGTCATTACCCTTAACGGTGGCCAGGCGTGGTCGAGCTGGTTCAACCAGCCCATCGGCCAGTTCTATCACGTCATTACCGATAACCAGTGGCCCTACTGGATCTACGGCGCGCAGCAGGATTCCGGCACCGCAGGCATCGTCAGCCGCAGCAATTGGGGCCGCATCAGCTTCCGCGACTGGCATCCCATCGGCGGCGGCGAAAGCGGTTATGTCGCCCCCGATCCGCTCGATCCCAAAATCATCTTTGCCGGCAGCTATGGCGGGGTGATCACGCGCTTCGACAGCGTCACCGGCCAGGTGGAAAACATCACGCCCTGGCCCGGCAACGGCACTTACCGCACTACCTGGACCTTCCCCATCCTCTTCTCCGCCACTAACCCGCACACGCTCTACGCGGGAACGCAGTATCTGCTCGAAACCACCGTCGATGACCAAGGCAGCGCGGGCAAGAGCTGGAAGCGTATCAGCCCTGACTTGACGCTCTACCAAAATGCCGAGCCTAAGCCCACCGATCCCGCCGAAGCCGAGCGTTTCGTGAAGGGCGAAAACCGCGGCGTCATCTATACCATCGCGCCCTCGCCGGTGAAGAACGGCGAGATCTGGGCGGGCACCGACGACGGCCTCATCTGGCTGACGCAGGACGCCGGCGCGCACTGGTCCAACGTGACGCCCAGGGGCCTGCCTGTCTGGAGCAAGATCAGCCTGATCGAGGCTTCGCACAGCCTGCCCGGCACCGCCTGGGCCGCGGTCGACAGCCATCGCATCAACGACTTCCGGCCGCACATTTACCGCACCACCGATTTCGGCCAAAGCTGGACGCAGATTGACGCCGGCATTGCGCCGCGCGCCTACGTGCATGCCGTGCGCGAAGACCCGCAACACCCAGGGCTGCTGTTTGCCGGTACCGAGCGCGGCGTCTACGTCTCGTTCAACAACGGCAGGGATTGGCAGCCGCTGCAGCTCAATCTGCCGGACGCGTCCGTCCGCGATCTCGCCATCCGCGACAACGATCTGGTTGTGGCCACGCACGGCCGCGCCTTCTGGGTGCTGGACGACATTACGCCGCTCGAACAGATCGCCTCGGGCCGCGCATCTACCAGTGCGGTTACGCTCTTTCAGCCTGCAACTGCCATCCGCGTACGCGCCGACGTGAACGCCGACACGCCGCTACCGCGCTCGACGCCCACGGGCGAGAACCCTCCCGCCGGCGCCATCCTTGATTACTACCTGCCCGCCGCGGCTTCCGGCCGCGTCACGCTGAGCCTCCGCACGTCTTCCGGGCAGCTCATCCGCGAGTACTCGAGCACCGAAGCCACGCCCAAGCCGCCGGCAACGCCGCCGCAGGCCGCCGCCTACTGGGAGACGCCGCCGCGCGCACTGCCCGCGACAGCGGGCATGCACCGCTGGGTGTGGGACCTGCGCTATCCGCCGCCGGAAGCGCTTGGCCGCGACACCAACTACTCCATCGCCGCTAGTCCGGGCGCGTCGTTCCGGCTGCCGCAAGGCCCCATGGTCCTGCCCGGCCAGTACGAAGTGAGCCTGACCGTCGATGGCCGCAGCTACTCCGCGCCGCTCGACGTTAGACAGGACCCGCGCGTGCATGTGCCGCGCGCGGAGCTGGAGGCGCAGATGGATCTGGAAATGAAGATTCGCGCCGATCTCGCCGCGAGCATGGCCGTCTATCAGGACGCCGGACGTCTGGCCGCGCATCTTCATGCCCTGGAGTCGAGACTCGCCGGCCACGCTGTCGCGCTCGCCGCTGCCCGCCAGCTCGCCGCGGCCGCAACGAAGGTGGCCGGCGGCGCCTCCGACCTCTTCGGTTCGGGCGCGGCCGGCGGCGGCATGGCGCTGATCAATGGCACGCTCGGCGCGCTGACCACCAGCGTTGACTCCGCCGACGCAGCGCCCACCAGCCAGGATGTGGCCGTCTATCAGCAGGAGCACAACCTACTGGAGCCACAGCTTGCCGCCTGGAAATCGACCCGCGCCGCCGATCTGGCGAAGCTCAACCCGCTGCTCCGCGCCGCCGGTTTGCCGGCGATAAAATAGGCGTATGCCGATCTTTGAATATCGTTGCCAGCAGTGCGGCCAGCAATTCGAACGTCTGAGCTGGGGCGGCGAGCAGACGCCGACCTGCGGCTGCGGCTCGCAAAAAGTCGAACGCGTCTGGTATTCGCGGGTCGCCGTCTCGACCAGCGGTCGCGCCAGCGAGCCCGCGTTTGCAGACGGATGTTGCGGCGGCGGTGACGAGGGCGGCTGTTGTGGCGGTGGCGCCTGCGGCACCGACTTCGACGCCTGAGGGAGCTGGCTGTGCCCGTTCGCATTGATTACCGCGCTGCTTCACCCGATGCCCGCCGCGCGAGCACGCCGCTCTCACCTGGACCGAGGCGCTGACGCTGGTCGCCGTCGACCACGTTCCCGAGGCCGTGTACGAAGAGGCCCGGCGCGAGTTCGTGGCACAGCCACCTCTTGCTGGAGCCGCCCTCCCACTGCCACCCCAAGCCGCCTGCGGCTTGGGGGCCCCGGCGCTGGTCGGGCTGTGGCTGGGCTTCACTCCCCGGCAACGGACGCCCGCAGGTGCTCATGGCGTCTCCAAGTTGCCGCGTAACGAGCAGGAACTCATCGCGCTCACCATGGCCATCGTTGCCATCAACACCTGGAACTGGGTCAACGTGGCCTTCCGCACTCCGCCCGGCGCCAAGTAAGGCACTCTCCGCTTCGCTGCCGCAGTCCGGCCGCAAGGGAGCATCTAAAGTTGGAGGGGGGTGTCTGTGTTCCGCGATCGCCAGGATGCCGGCCAGCAGCTTGCGCGCCGGTTGGCCCGTTTTGCCCAGGGGCCGGAAGGCGTGGTGTTTGCCATTCCGCGTGGTGGCGTGATTGTGGCCGGCGAGGTAGCGAAGGTGCTGGGTTGGCCGCTCGACGTGGTGATTCTGCGCAAACTGGGTGTGCCCGGCCATGAGGAGCTGGCCTTTGGAGCCATTGCGGCCGCAGGCTCACCTGTGCTCGACAGCGAAATCATGCAGAAGCTCGGTCTCTCCGATGCTGCCGTGCAGCGAGTCATCGAGATGGCACGTGCGGAAGTGAAACGGCGCGAGCAGTTGTACCGGCAGGGCCGTCCAGCGCGCGACATTGCCGGCAAGCCCGTGATTGTGGTGGATGACGGTATCGCCACGGGGGCCGACATGCGCGCCGCCATTCGCGTGTTGCGGCCGCGCAACCCGCGGCAGCTTGTGATCGCGGTGCCGGTCGCGCCACCCGACGCCTGCGACGCGGCGCGCTTTGCTGCCGATGACATGGTTTGCCTTTCGGCGCCATACGATTACTATGCGGTTGGGCAGGTCTATCAGGATTTCCGCCAGATTACCGATGAGGCGGTGGTGCAGGCGCTGGCCGAAGCCGATGCCGCTTACGCGCAAAATGCGGCGCGGGCGCGGGCAGTCACGATTCGCACTGGAGGCGTCGATCTGGAGGGCACGCTGGGGCTGCCCGCGGGCGCACGGGGCCTGGTGCTGTTCGCGCACGGCAGCGGCAGCAGCCGCCACAGTCCGCGCAACCGCCGCGTGGCGGAGCGGCTGCACGGAGCCGGGCTGGGCACGCTATTGTTTGACCTGCTCTCGCCCGAAGAAGAAGTGCTCGACCATGCGACCGCGGGCTTCCGCTTTGATATACCGCTGCTCGCCGGTAGGCTCCGCCACGCCACACGATGGGCGGCGCAGCAGGCCGAACTCGAGCAGCTCGACTTTGGCTACTTCGGCGCCAGCACCGGTGCCGCGGCCGCGCTGATGGCGGCCGCCGGTGAGCCCCGCGTCACCACCATCGTCTCGCGCGGCGGACGCCCCGATCTGGCCGGTCCGGCGCTGGGCTCGGTCCGTGCTGCTACGCTGTTCATCGTCGGCGGCCGCGACACCGAGGGCATCGCTCTCAATCAGGACGCGCTTGCCCGCTGCGCCGCGCCCGTCAAGAAGCTGGTCATCGTTCCCAGCGCCTCGCACCTGTTCGAAGAATCCGGCGCCCTCGACGAAGTCGCCCGCCTCGCCGCCACCTGGTTTACCGACCACCTCAGCTCACATCTCCGTGCCGCCTGAGGCGTGTGGCACAGCCACCTCTTGCTGGAGCCGCCCTCCCGCTGCCACCCCAAGCCGCGTGCGGCTTGGGGGCCCCGGCGCTGGTCGGGCTGTGGCTGGGCTTCACTCCCCGGCAACGGACGCCCGCAGGTGCTCATGGCGTCTCCAAGTTGCCGCGAGCAGTGTCGTTTTGCTGCAAGCTTTTGCACTATTCCGCCGTCCTTCCGCTTTGGAACGCGGCGTGCAGCGGATTGTCCGTTCGCCGCATGGAAGTTTCCCTCGTTGCCGCCCATCCCGTCATGCTGGAACGCATGCGCCTGCAGCTCCCGCAGCGGGAGTTTGTGGTGCATGCGTTCCTGTTGCCGGATGCCGGCCAGGTCGAGCGGCTGAAGCTGCTGCCCTCGGCTGCATGGGCGATTGATGCCCATAACCCTGAGTTGCTGGAGCGCGTGCTGGTACGGCTCCCCGTGCAGCCTCGGGTTGTGGCCGTCGCCGAGGCCTTCGACCGGAATCGGGCGTTCACCTTGTTACGGGAAGGGGTGCGCGGCCTCGTCAGCTATGACGTGCTCGGCCGCGATCTGGCGCGGGCTTTGCGCGCCGTCGCCGCCGGCGCCTACTGGGCGCCGCGCTTGTTGCTCGCCGGGTTCATCGACGAGTTGCTGACTCAGCTTCCCGGCGCGCGGCTCGCGCCGGCGATGGCCGGCCTGAGCGCGCGCGAACGGCAGGTGCTCGACGGCATCCTGTCGCGCCGCAGCAATAAGGAGATCGCGGCCGGCCTGGGGATTTCCGAACGCACGGTCAAATTCCACGTCTCCCATCTGCTGCACCGCTACCGTGTGCCCAGCCGCCATGAACTGATGCTGCGCGTGCTCCAGGCGTCAGTGCCCGAGCGCGGCCGCGAATGAGGCGATCACGGCAGCGTTGGCCTGCTGCGCTGGTCCGATGAAGTTGCCGTAATTCGCGGCTTCGCCGCCAGTCGCGTAGCCCCAGGCGTCGGTACCCGCCGCAATTCCATCCGCCACGCCATCGTAAGGATTATCCAGAAATGTCACCAGGCCCCAATTCGTGCGCTCGCCCCAGGAATCCGTCCACGCCCAGAATTTGCTGCCGGCGACATTCTGGCTGCCAGCCAGATTGCCCGCCGCGGTTGAGCCGGTGTAGGCGAAATCGGCTTTAATCGCGGCCGTATAGGCCGTGGCGCGCGCGGCCTGGGTGCTGTACACATCCGGCTCGTTGGGATTGGGATAGGCCGACAGGTCCGAATCGGGGTTCGCCGGCATGCCCGTCCAGGTCACGAAGGGGCGGTCGCCTGCCTCCTGCAGGCTCAGGTCAAACACCTGCTGGGTCGCCATGCTGGCCTGAATTACATCGGTGTACTGCCCCGCCGCCGCCAGAATCGCCGCACGGCTGATGCCGTTCCAGCTATTCAGCGTGCAGGGGCCGAAGATCAACTGATTGGGCCGGTACTTGCGCAGCGCCGCGCTCACAATTGAAAAATACTTCTGTGCGTACACCGCGAGAAAGGCATTCAGGTCGGCGCGCACGGCCGCGCTCGCGCCGCGCAACGCCACGTCGTCCGCTCCCACCCAGGGGTCGCGCCCGTCCTCATCGAGCAGGCCAGTTCCGGTACCGAAGCCGCCGGCGTCGCCGAAGCTGGTGTAGTTGGCGCCCCAGGCGGCATCGAGCGCCGCAATGCTGCCATATTTGGCCTGCAGCCAGTTGGCCAGCGCGTATTTGGTGTAGACCTCCGGATCGGTATAGATCTCGCCCAGTTGCGCGTTGGCGGTCTGCTGGAAATTGGTGCAAAGCGCGATCCAGCCGATGTTTGAGGAGGTGCGCGCGGCCGGCAAGTCCGGGCTGGGGCCGAAGCCCCAGAGGTCATCGAGATCGTCCACCGCCGTGCCGATCAGCCAGCTCGAGGCCGCTTCTGCGGCACTGGTCTGCGCGGCCAGCGAAGCGTTGGCATACATCGCAAAATCGGGGTCAAAAACATCGGGCAGCGTATCGCCGCGATAGTTTCTATACACGCTATCGAGACCGGCGACCAGATCCTTGACCGGCTGCGGCGCATAGCCACCGCTGTCGCGCAGGCTGTAGTAGGAGGGCCGCATGATGGCGACCCAGGGCATCGGATCCGTGGTTTCGTAACTGCCGTCATTGTTTACCGGAACCACATACGCCGAGGAATATTCCGCGGTCGAGTTGAAACCCCAGGTGCGCAGCCGGCGCACCGCCTGCTCGCCCCAGGTGGCGCGGCTGCCGTACTTGCCGATGGTGTAGATGGTTCCGGCGGCGGTGTCGGTGTTCGTATCCACAGCGAACACGCCCAGCATCCAGAAGGGGTGGCCGAGCGGATCTACGAAGACCCAGCGCTCGCCCACTTTCTGCACGCGGAAAAAGCCCGTAGCTGTGCCTGCCGTGACGCTGCTCAGGCCCCCATATGTGTCCAGGACTGGTGGCGGCGGTCCTGGCGCGGGCGTTGGCTTGGGCCGTTGCGGCGCACTGGCCACCGCCGCGGCGGGCGCTGGCGCTGCGCCTGCGCACGCCATGGCCAGGGCAGCGGCCAGCAGCACCCCGGGAAGACAAAATTTTTGCATGCCGTCATCATCGGCGTTTCCGCACCGGGAAAACACTGACTGGCAGGTCTTTTTTGAACACGTAGAAGTACAGTCACCACCTGTCCTTGGGGACAGTGCAGACTCTGCTGTTACGCGGCCAGGCGGTCGTGCGGGGGCTCGGCGGGTTTTTCGGCAGCGGGTGTTGGGGGCGTGGTGGACCAGAAGTAGAGATCGAACAGAGGGTCAAGCCAGCCGCGCAGACTCATCCAGTAGATGCGCGCCATCATCGCCTTCATGAAGTGATTCATCCGGCTGGAGCGATACTTCACCACCGGCGCGGTGTAGGAGCTGATGATGAACGTACCCTTGCCGTAGCCCATGTCGAGCGGGCAGTTCGTCCGCCCATCGAATTGCGCGGCCTTGCCCGCCAGCTCCTTGCGCAATCACCCTGGCCTGCAGGTGCGCGCTGCGCCTCGAGCGAGTGCAGCGTGCGGTTTGCAGGGTCGACCTGCTCCAGATCGAAGAACGTGCACACCTCGATGCCGCGTTCACGCAAGATAGGCTCGACAATTTCGTTCATCGGCTCTGCCGGGTAGGCGCGCGGATAGGGCGTGAAATACACCAGCCGGGCTTTGTGCCGCAGGCCGCGCCGGCGCAGCAGCTCCTCGGTCAGGAAGATGCCCACCAGCGGCGAAGGCGGACACTTGCAGATCGGCCCGGCCTGCCCGATGACGATGGTGCCGCCCCGAAAATGCTTGAGGTGCTGCCAGATCTTCATCGCCTGCGGCACGGTCGAGTGATAGTCGCCGAATTCCGCGTTGGCTGCGGCGAGGCCGGGCACGCGCGCCGGATCGGTCCTGATTCCGGTGGCCAGCATCACGGTATCATAGGTCCGCTCGCGGCCGTCCTCCGTACGGACGCGGCGCGCGTGCAGGTCGATGCGGGTGACCGCGCACCGCTCAAACTGCACATGGCGGGTGGTGGGTCAGTTTGCGCCACCCCGCGCAGCCGCTACTTGAGCTGGCGCACCAGCGCCCGGTGCGTACTGCCATAAATTTCCAGCCGGAGCTCCGGATCCTTGGCTTTCTGAAACAGCCGGACCAGCGCTCCCACCAGGCCGCTCAGGCCGCTTTTGTGGGGCGCTGCCGCGACGTGAATGTCGAGCAGGAACCGCAGCCGCCCCGACGGGGCGATGTGTCCGTGCGCGGCCAGGTCGCCGAAGTTGGTGCCCGCGCGCAGGCGGCTCAGGTCGAAAGCGGAGCCGGCGTAACCGAGCGCGGCATCGAGGCGGGTGACCTCGATGGTGCCCGTGCCGCCCGTCATGCCGAACTGCGCGAGTTCGCGCCCGCCGAGCATCACCTGTTGCACCCGGACGCGGCCGGCGCGCGCCTGCGCCGTGACTTTGAGATGCGCCAGTGAGCCGTTCAGCTTCGCGTCCACTTGCACGCTGCCACTCGCGATGGTGAAGCCGGTGGGGCGATAGCCGAGAATGGCGATGGTGCGCGCGAGCTCGGCGGCCGAGAGCCGCCTGGCGGAGATCACCAGTTGCAGCGGAGCGGCGGCCAGGTTCTGGTCGAGCGGGCCGATGCTGCCGGAACCGGAGATCTCGCCGCCGTCCACCTCTGCGGCAAGCTGCACCGGGAAGGCCCGCTTTTGATTTACGTCCCGCGCCGTGGCGGTCATTACGGCGCGGGTTTCCCCAGCGCCCGGCTGGGTGAGAGTGATCGCGGCGTCGCGGATCTCGAACGAGCCGATGTGCAGCTTTGTCGGCTGCTGCGCGACGGGCCGCGGCTGCGGCGTCGTCCGCCGGAGCGTGGCCACATTCCATCGGCCGTTTCCCTGCCGCACCAGGCGGAGGCGGGGCTGCTGCAGCCGGACCGACGATGCCTCGATGCTGCCGGTGAGCAGCGCCCACCAGTTCAGGTGAACCACAGCGGCGGGCACCACGGCAAGCGGTTCACGACCGAAGCCGGGCGCGTCAGGAATGGTCAGGCCGGTGATCTTGACCTGGCCCTGGAGCATCGAAAGCGAGAGATGCTGGATCCGCACCGGCCGCCCCAGCGCCGCGCTCAGCTTCGTTTCCACTTGTGGCCGCACCGTTCCGTTCGCCAGCCATGCCGGCAGGCCCAGCACCACGACCACTGCCGCCGCAATCGCTCCCGCGATAATCCACGCGGTACGCCGCCGCATGCTTGACTCAGATACCGCGCCGGAGCGCGTTCTGCCGCGGGCTAAAAGCAGTTTTAGCGTTGGTGTACTCCGCTCCGGTGGAGTGCGTGCGGCTTTTCCTGTTGTTAAAGCCGCATGCGGTATGGTTGGCACGGGCTACAGCGATGCTAAAACCGCTTTATGCCGCCTTGCGGCGGCGGCTGCGGCTCGCGGGCTGTTCTTCTTCTTCGGCTTCTTCTTCCATGCCCTCGCCGGCGGCGAGCGCATCGCGATTGACGCTCTCGGCGACCTGGGTCAGCTTCTCGTCGGCGTCTTTCTCCTCCTGCAGCGACTGGCCCAGCAGATCCTTGATCTCCGGCTCGCCCATCAGCGAGGCCATTGTGGCTGCCGTTCCATACGCGGCGATTTCATAGTGCTCGATGCGCTGCAGGGCGCCGATCAGCGCCGCATCCCGCACCGGGCCGCCGTCGATCTGCTGCGCCTGCGTGGCTGCCTCCTCCAGCAGCCCCCGCATGCCTTCGCAGGTCTTGCCGCTCGCGCGCGCGTCCAGCCGTTCAAAGACGCGCTCCAGCCGCTCGACTTGCGCTTGCGTCTGCTCCAGGTGCTCCTGCATGGCCTCGCGCAGCTCGCCGGAATCGGCCGCCTTGGTCAGCCGCGGATAGGCGCGCACCGCCTGCTTTTCCGCCGAATAGATGTTCTTCAGCTCGTCCATCAAAAGTGCCCGCGCTGTGGTAACGCTCATGGCCGCTTGCCTCCTCGGCGTTAAGATGCGCCTTTCGGCGCGCAGGACAACTTCGCGCCCGTGGGTGCCTTACAGATACTTCTGCGCCAGGCGCCGATAGCGCGCGCTCCGCCGCCGCCCCGGCCGGAACTTCCCGCGCCAGCGCTCCGCGAACGACGGCTCGCGCTCTTCGGCCAGCTCGCGCAGAGCCGGCGCCAGCGCCTGTGACAAACTCTGTCCACGCCGTCGCGAGGCCGCGCGGGCGCGCGCGAGCAGCGCTGCATTCACCGTAACCGTGATCCGGGCCTTCATCGCCGCGAGTTGGTGCGCCTGGAGGGAATCGAACCCCCGACACGCGGTTTAGGAAACCGCTGCTCTGTTCCTTCTGAGCTACAGGCGCACGGTTTCATTTTACTTGCAGCGCGTGGGGCATGAGATCAGAGCTGCGCCGGCGCGGCTTGCTCACGCGGCGTGGTTGCGCTTCCGGGGCTGGAGCGGGGCCAAGGCGAGCCGCAGCTTGAATGGCCGGAGAAGGCGATTGAGAGTTGCCTGGGTTGGGTTGTGACGCGGATTGATCGCACGCAGGACGTTAGGTCCGGCCATGCGCACGCGGGAGGCGAACTGCTTGACCCCGATGGCACGAATTACCTTGGCCAGGGCGATTTGCAGAGGCGCGCCCTGTTCAACCGCGGCCAGCAGAAACTCCCGCGCGAATTCGGGGTCGTGCAGGTCCTTCGCCAGCCCAATATTCCAGTCCTCACTGTGCTTTGCCATGGCGCCTCGCCTCTAAGTGATCACTCCAGAATTTTCTAGCCAACTGAACGTCCCGCCGCTGATCCCGTCGCCTAGGGCCTTCGCGTCGCCCAGATTGCCCCGCTCGAATTGCGCCTTCGGGGAGGGCGCGATCTTCTTAGGCGTACCCGGGCTGTCGAGAGTAGCTGCTCAAGTTTTACGTTTAAGCGCGGCTTGCAGCGTCACTGCTCGACCCGGATCCCGTATTTGGCGAGGATGCCGACGATTTCGCTGTCTGCCTGACCGCTCATGCGGTAAATGAAAGCATCGAACCCGCCGTCCGGCGCAGCGAACACCGCCCTTCGTTTCCCGTCGGGCGTGGCGCCGGGTACGTACTCGGCCTTTAGGTCGTCGAGCAGTGGTTCCCAAGCCTGCTTGGGTAATCGATGGGCACCCAGGATGTCGATTCGCGTCTCATGAATAAGCGCCCGCACGGTAGCCCCAGCAGAGGCTTAGCACGGCCAATGGGCTCGGGCTGAAGTCGGCGCGCCGAGTCGGGTGGCGGCGCGGCTGCGCATCCCACCGCAAAAGCGGGTAGGCTCTGGATATGCAACGACGGGAATTTCTGAAAGGCGCGGCGGGGCTGACGGGGCTTGGGCTGGCCGCGGGGGCGGCGGAGCTGGGGGCGTGGGCGGCGGGCGCGCCTGCGGCGGAGAGCGCGGCGTCTGGGGCCGAGAGCGCGCAGGCGGGCGGCTATGCACCGGGGCGGATTCCGAATGAGTATTCGCTCTGGCTTGAGGGCGAGCGGGAAGCGCTGGCCCAGACACCCGCTTGGACGGCAAACGCGCCGGTGGGCACTGAGGCCGGAGGCTGGCGGCTGGTGGCGCGGCTGGCGGATCAGACGGCGGTGTTCGAGCGCCACGCCACGCACCAGGGCGTGCTCGTCTACGTTGGGCCGCAGGGCGAGGTGGCGCGCATTCCCAAAGGCGTTGGGCGGCTGGACGTCATCCGGCCGCGACCCACCAATGCGCCGTCGGTCAAAATCGAGCGGCCGGCGCGGTACGTGCCGGGGCCGGATGCGGCGAGCGACTACATCCTGGGGTCGAATGAGGATCCCTGTTACGAGAACGTGGCGGCGCTGGGCGCGGAGTTTCTCGGCTGGACGCTGGTGGCCAACGAAGAAGCCGGGCCGGAGCGCAGCCTGTGGCTGGAGCCTGACGGGCGCTCGCGTCAGTTGGCCGACAATCCGCAGGCGCTCTGGGCGCCCGATCTCGGCGGGCGGCGGTTTGACCCGCGGCGGTTGCTGCCTTCCGAGTATCTCTACGAGGCGCCGCGCGGCTACAGCAAGCGCACGCTGCTCGGCGGCTTTTTGCCCGCCGCCGACATCGGGGTCTGGAATCCGCGCTTCCAGCTCGGCTACGAAGTGATGATGGTGCTGCCGCGGGGCGCCGCGGCCGAGCCGGTCGCGCGCGTGCGTGCCATGCTGCCGCCCAAGCCGCAGGGCCTGATTCCGGCCGGCGACAGCCACGCCGGTGAAACGATGCCCGAGGCCGCCTGGGTCGAGCGCTACTGGAATGGCGATGCCGCCAAATTCTTCACTGTTCTGCTCGAGGTCTGGCAGCACTGGACCGGCTTTTTCGCCGGCGCGATGGAGGCCGACATTCCCGACTCCTGGCTGCGCGATGCCGCCCGCGCGGGCATCGTGCTGGCGCGGTGCAGCTATCGCGGCCTCGAGCCCAGCTATCAGGTGGGCGAGGGCGCGTACACCAAAATTCCCGAGCGCAGCCACGCGTTGTTTCCGGTGGCGCACTATGAGTTCGTCTGGGCGCAGCAGGAGTGGGGTCTGAGCGCCGCAGTCGAGCCTTATTTCCAGCACTATCTGGACAAGTACATTCTACCGAGCGGCGATTTTCTGTATAACACGCAGGACCAGGTCGAGGCGCCGCTGAATACCGGCGTCTTCCTGGCGAATTCGGCGCGCGCCTTCGACTACACCGGCGACCGCGCCGGGCTCGAGCGGAGGTTGCCGGTGCTGCGGCGCATGATCGCCTTCGTGCGGGAGCGGCAGGCGTGGTCGAAGCGTCGCTTTCCGCCCGGCGATGGCCGCCACGGCCTCATCTGGGGCTCGCCTGAGGCAGACCTGGGCGATCCTGCCCACAACACGCCGGACGCGCACCCCTACTTTTACCAGAACGCCGCCTGGATCTGGCGCGGGCTGAGCGAGCACGCGCGCTGCCTGCAGCTCGCGGGGATGGCGACCGAGGCGGACGAGGTGGCGCAGGCCGCGGCCACGCTGCGCGCCGATACCGAGCGCAGCCTGGCGGGCACGCTTGCCGCCCGCAATGCCGCCATGAAGGCCGCCTGCATCACACCGTTTTCTCCCGACGACACCCGCCGCAATCCGCGTCAGCTCACCAGTTACGAAAACCATCGCTTCATGATGGATTGGTGGACTGCCGATTGGGGCGACGCCAGCCTCGACGCCGGCCACTTCCGGCACCGCGCGCTTGCCGGCGAGCAGATGCTGGGGATGAACACCGACGGCGATTACCCGCGCACCTCGAACTTCATGGAGCACGGCACGCTCGCGGGCCGCATCCGGCAGGACGACTACCGCCCCTTCCTTATGGCGCTCTACGGCAACCTCTGCTACGCCATGGACAGCGGCTCGCGCTACGCGCCCGAAGATGCGCTGCTGCCGGGCAACTGGCCCGGCGAAGGCAGCCCTTATGCCTGGTCAGCAGTGGTGAACAGCACCTTGCAACCCACGCTGGGCTTGCGCTGGCTGTTGGTGTGGGAGGAGCGGCAGCAGGCGCGGGTGCATCTGCAAAAAGCCGCGCCCCGGCACTGGTTTGTCGAGGGGCGCCACATCGCTGTCCGCCGCTGCCCGACCCGCTTCGGTCCGCTCGCCTGGCGCACCGAGGCCGAATCTTCCACGCGTTGGCAGGTGACGATTACCGCCGCGGCGGGCTGGACGGCCGAGGTGGTCGCGCATCTGCATCCGCCCGGCGGCGCGCCGCTGCGGCGCAGCAGCGCGGGCAAGCTCGCGGGCGGCTGGGTGGTGATTCCGGCCGAGGCGCTCGCCAGCGGCCAGCCGCTCCGCTTCACCGTCGAGGCCTAGGCCGTTTCAAGCCGCAGCAGCACCGGCGTGTGATTGGGCACGTTGAAGCGGAACGTGCGGCCGCTTGCTTCGAGAGCCGCGCCTTGCGCGGCGACCGTGCGCGTGCCGCCCGCCCACGTGCCGGTGACCCGCACCTCGCCGCCTGCGCGCACGTCGTAGCGGACGTCGAGGCGATCACTACCCAGCCGCAGGTTGCGCACCGCGTAGCTGCGGCCCGCCTGCGCCAGCTCTTCCGGCAGGTTGGGGCTGAGCTCGAGGCGCAAAGAATCGGTGGTTTCGCGGAAGCCCACCACGCTGCGCAGAATGTGCGCGGGCAGCGTAGCGCCCCAGCCGTAGCCCTCGCCGCCGAGAGCGCCCTTGAGCGCCCACATCTCGCAGCTCACGCCGGGCCAGCCCAAGCCGTCATGGCCCGGCTGCCGGCGGTCGGTCGACGCGTAAACGCGCTCGGCAATATCGCGCACCACCTCGGCGGCGAAGGCGTGCTCGCCCGCGGTCCAGAGCGACTCGATATAGGGCAGCACGAACGAAGGCCACTCCAGAAAATACTGCGGCCGCGCGCGGTACTCGCGCAGCAGCGGCCGCATGGCCTGCATCTGCGCCGCGGTCGCCTGTCCGAGGAAGATGGGCGCGCACTGGCCCACTTCGCGCCCCAACTGGCCTGTGGGAGGGTTGTGCAGCACGATAGGCTTGCCGTCGCGGGTGTTGAAATCCTGGAACCAGTCGTGGCCGTTCCACAGGCTTTGGGTGCGCGCGGTGTACTGGTGCTCGAGCGCGCGCCACTCGGCCGCAGATGCGGCATTGCCCTGTTCGTTCGCGAGCGCTGCCAGCCAGCCGCAGGCATGGGCGGTCGCGGCCTGCAGCTCGACCACGCGGATGAAGTCAATCAGCTCGGCGCCGGTGGGCTGCGCAATGAGGAAGCGGCTGGAGGCATCCATGCCCGTTTCCCAACTGCATTTGCCCACGACGTAGCCGGCGCGGTCGGTGCGGTGCGCTAATGTCCAGCGCACGAACGCGGCCACGGGTTCATAGAGCTGCGCGCGCCAGGCGCGGTTGCCGGTGCGGCGCGCCACCGACTGCATGCAGAAAAGCGGGTAGCACCAGGCGATGGAGGTGCCGCAGGCGGAGCCGTCGGCGGCGACCATGTTCATCACGCCGCTCTCGCGCATGCAGGGCACATTGGTCTCCAGGGCGTCGGCGAACTGGCCGGCGAGCACGGTCTCGGCGGTGGCCGGATCGGCGTAGCTGAGCGCCCACATGTCGAGCGAGGTTTCGGCGAGCACGTTGCGCGGCGCCTGAATCTGCATGCCGTCCCAGGGATGGTGGTACACGCCCAGGGGGTGGCGGACGTTCATGCGCAGGGTTTCGAAATCGTAGACCCAGCCGCGGCGCCAGTGCGCGGGCCAGTCGCCTTCGAGGCGCGGCGCCAGCGCCCAGAAGCGGTCATCGTCGCCGGCGCGCTCGCCGAGCGTGGCGCTGGCGGCGGCGCGGGCGCGGCGCTCGCGGGCGCGCACCTGCGGCAGGTTGGCCGCGCGGGTGAGCCAGAACCAGAGATCCTCGCTGCCGCCCGGCGCCAGCGTCAGCTCCGTGCGCAGTGCGGCATACAGCGGCGCGGGAAAGTAGCTTACGGCCTCGGCGCTGGCCGCGCCGCCCAGCAGAAACGCCCGCGCCGCGCCATCCTTTGCCGATACGTGGGCGGCGGCGCTGGCCTCTGAGCAAGCCAGGCGGCAAACCTCGCCTGCGGCGAACGAGCGCGTCGTCACGGCGCCGCCGGCGTGTTCGGCCGTGCCGGCCAGGCCGTCGCGCCCCCACCAGCGCTGCGCGCCCAGATGATAGGTGTGCGCGCCGATCAGGGTAATGTGGCGCGGCGCTCCGCCCAGATTACGCAGGCGCACGCGCGCCGCCAGCGTGTTTTCGTCCACTTGCAGAAAGCTGGCTTCCAGCCGCGTCTGCTGCGCCTCGAACGCGAAGGTGAAGAGGTTGTGGCTGTGGTGGGGAGCAGTGAGCTGGCCGGGGGCAAAATCGGCGGCGTCGAGAAACGGCTGGCCTTCGATCACCGCGCCCACCCGCAGCAGCATTTGGTAGATGGCCGAATCGCGATAATCAAAATAGCCGCCCGGCCCCGCTGGATAGTAGAAACCGAAGCCTATCGCCTCGACCGAGCGCAGCACGCCGCTACGGTGCAGGTCCCAACTGTGGAAGGGATTGTCGAGGTAGCCGTAGGGGGTGTAGTCACCGGCAGGGAAATGCCCTGCGGCGGGGGGCAAGTCACGCGGCGAGGTGGCAGCCACGGATTGCGCCTGGGCGCGCCGCGGCCGTGTGCCCAGCCACGCGCCGGCCGCTGCCAGGCCTGAGATAAATTCGCGTCGTTTCATCTGCGATATCTTAGAGCAGAATCGGCGTTGGCGTGGCCCGCTTCGTGCCGTTCCGTGCGGCTTTTCGTGGTGGCTCGCCACTTTTTGCCCTGGTCGCTCCCGTTGGTCGCTCGGAGTGCGGGCTTCGATTGCCGGCAGGGTCCGCACGCTGGCGCCCAGGGCTCCTCAAAGCTGCCGCCAATGGAAAGGCCGCAACCGGCACGCCCGGCTGGGGTGCGGCGATGCTGGTTCTGCACTATTCGCAGCGCAGCACGGCGGCGGGATCGGCGCGGGTGGCGCGGCGGGCAGGGGCGAAACTGGCGGCGAGGGCGAGAGCGAGCAGGATGGCGGCGGCCGAGGCCCAGGTGAGCGGGTCGGCTGCGGTCACGCCGAAGAGCAGGCCGGAGAGCGTGCGCGCGAGGACGGCGGCGAGGGCGGCGCCAAGGACGATGCCGATGGCCACTGTCGCCAGACCGCGGCCGACGACCGAGCGATAAACCTGCTGTGGTTGTGCGCCGAGCGCCAGGCGCAGGCCCATTTCGCGCATGCGCTGCGCCACCGAGAAGGACAACACGCCGTAGAGGCCAATCGCCGCCAGCAGCAGCGCCAGCACGGCGAGCAGCAGGCCGAGCTGCGCCGCGGTGCGCTCGGCAAAGAGGGACGCCTCCAGTACCGCACCGCCCGAGTGCAGCGCATACACCGTCGCCCCGGCATCGAGCGCGCGCGCGGCGTTGCGGATGGAGGACGCGAGGGCCAGTGGCTCGCCACTATTTGCCCTGGTCGCTCCCGATGGTCGTTTGGAGTGCGGGCTTCGATTCTTGGCAGGGTCCGCCCGCTGGCGCTCCGGGCTCCTCCAAGTTGCCGCCAGCGGAGCACCACTAGAGGCTCGCACCACCAGCGTGGCGTCGCTCGTGGGGTTCTGCAAAAAGGGAAAATACAAAAACGGACGGGGCGGCTCGCGCAGGCTGGCGAAGCGGCTGTCACGGACGACGCCGACCACCGTCCACCAGCGGTCCCAACTGTTGAGGCGGTGGCCGATGGGGCTTGCGCCGGGCCAGTAGCGCTGTGCCATGGATTCGTTCACGATGCAGACGAGCGGCGCGCCGGCGCGGTCGGCGGCGGTGAAGCCGCGGCCGGCCAGCCGCGGTATGCGCATCGTCGAGAAGTACTGCGGCCCGACGGCGTTGTAGGCGATATCAATGTCTTCGCCGGGCGCCTGGGCGTAGCCGGCAATCGCCGGCCGGGTCGAGCCGTTGCCGGAGCCGCTGAGCGGCAGCCAGCGCTCGAAGCTCGCGGCCGCAACGCCCGGCAGCATGCGGACGCGGTCGTTCAAGCGGGCGTAGAAATTGGCCGCTTGCGCGTCGCTGCTGCCGGCGCTGCGCAGGTCGAGCGAGGCGATGAGCAGGTTGCGGGTGGCAAAGCCGGGATCGGTCTGCTGGGCCCGCTGCAGGCTGCGCGCCACCAGACCAGCGGTCACAAGGACGGTAAAAGCCAGCGTCGCTTCGAGCACCACCAGGGCGGTCCGCAGGCGGTGGTGCGCACGGCCGGCGATGGCGCCGCGATCGCCGCTTTTGAGCGCGTCTAGCAATTGTGGCGCGGAGGCCAGCGCGGGCGCCGCGACCATCCAGGCCGCGACGGCTACGGTGGCAAGCCCGAGGAATAAAACCGCGCGGCCGCTCAAGCCGGTCGAGAGGCCGAGCGGGACGCCACCGGAGGGCAGCAGCGCCGCCAGCCAGCCGCCTGTGGCGTAGGCGAGCAGCAGGCCTGCGGCGCCGCCCAACAGTGCCATTAACCCGTGCTCGGCGAGGGACTGCCGCAACAGGCGTCCGCGGCTGGCGCCCAGCGCGGCGCGCACCGCCTGCTCGCGCCAGCGCGCGGCGGCCCGCGTCAGCAGCAGCGTGGCCACGTTGGCGCAGCCGATGACCAGCACCAGCGCCATCGCCAGCAGCAGAAACAGCAGCACCGGGCCGAGCGACGGCTGCAAGCCGTAGTGCGCCTCGCCGATAGGGCTGACCGCGATGCCGACGTTGCGATTCGTCGCGGGATACTGCGCCGCAAGGCTCACCGCCAGGCGCCGCATCTCGAGGTTGGCGGCGGCGGCCGTAACGCCCGGCTTCAGCCGGCCGATCATGTGCAGAAAGCCCGGCGCGCGATAGTGCAAATCTTCGAGCGGGAGCAGCAGCGGCTCCATCATCAGCGGGACGTAATACTGCGGCTGGACGCCTACCGTCGTGCCTTCGAAGCCGCGCGGCGTGACGCCCATTATGGTGAAGGGCTGGTGGTCGACGTCGAGCACCGTGCCGACGACGCCCGGCGAGCCGCCAAAGCGCTGCCGCCAATAGCGGTAGCTCAGGATGATTTCCGGATCCGAGCCCGGGCCGTGGGCGTCGGCGGGCGTGGAGACACGGCCTAGCGTCGCGTGAATCCCGAGCACCTGGAAATAGTTTTCGCTGACGATCATGCCCCAGGCGCGCTCGGGCTGGCGCGCGCTGGGCCGTGCCACGTCCGCGGGGAGCAGGGCCGCTGCGGCGAGGCCGGTAAATGCGGTGTTCTGGTCGCGGTAATCGCGGTAGTCGAGATACGAGGTGGTGTGATACGAGCCATCGGGCATCACGGTCTCGACCGCCGTGAGCCGGCTCGCGCCGGGAATATTGGCCAGCGGATGCAGCAGCGTCGCGTTGACCCAGCCGAACACCAGCGTACTGCCGCCAAGGCCGAGCGCCAGGATGGCGATGATGGTCAGCGCAAAGGCCCGCCGCTTGCGCAGACCGCGCCAGGCTTGGCGCAGGTCGGCGGCGAGAGGATCGATCCAGTCGGCCATGATTGCTTAGCGTAGCAATCTTCGGACCAAAGGGCTGACGTAGTAACGGCAATCGCTACAGGCACTTAGCGGCGGGCGGCTGGCTCCGGTGCCGGCGCCACTGTTCGTATTCGCACAGTAGGCTTACGAACTCGCCACAGGACAAAAGTCGAGTAGCGGGCGACCGGGACGGCCGCTGCCTGCAAGGTTGCCGTTACAAGAGCGGGCGGGCCGTCGGTCCAGACATAATCAAAGTGCGCCAGGCAGCCGGGGTCTTCGCCCGGCCAGCAGATTTCCAGATCGGGGCGCTGGATCAGCGGCTGCTGCCCGGCTGCAGCAAACAGGTTGGACATGTACACGCCCCGGCTCATGCTCCAGACGTCAATCAAATGGCTGAACGCAAGGCGCTGAAAGCCACGGCTGCCGGATTTGCCTTCCGTGCCGTCGATGGCATCCACGCGCGCCCCTGCGGGCAACACGCTGCCCATGGCCAGCACCGCGCGCGCCTCGGGTTGCTCCGCAATCCAGCCGTGGCCAATGAAGACGACACGCGCGACGAGCAGTGCCAGCACGAAACCCAGCGCCAGGCGGCGCAGGGCGCCCTCGCGCGGCCGCACGGCCAGGATCAGCAGCACGAAGCCGGGCAACACGAAGCGGGCATCGGCGTAGTTGGCCGTGAATATGGTCATCGGTGTGATGACGTAGCAGCCCAGCAAAACCAGGCCAGCGATGGCGAGCGGCCGGTTCCAACGCGCGCGCCAGAGCAGCACGCCGGCGCAGGCGAGCAACTCGAGTGTCAGTAACGCCTCGAAGCGCGGGTTGAAGCTGCGGGTAAGCGTGAGCAGATGCGAGACTTTGATTGGCCACGTGCCCCAGTCCAGTTGACCGACGCGGCCGCTGCGTCCCAGGAAGCCGAAGACGAGTAGCAGCGTCGGACAGGCCATCCAGCCAACTGCGGCCACCAGCCGCCCGAACCGGCGATGACCGGCGAAGTCAACCAGTGCGATGGTGCAGCAGGCGACGCCCAGGACGGCGATCGCGCCCAGATGGGCCAGATAAATAATGAGCGACAGGCCGCAAAACAGCAGGAAGCGCCGCGCCGTCATTTCTGCACGCCAGCGCAGCCAGAGCGCCAGCACCCAAAAGGCCAGCGCCAGGCCGAACAGGTAATTCACCCGGCCATCCATCAGGTTCGAGTTCAAGAACGTGAACGCCGCCACCAGCGTCATGCCATGGCGCTGTCCCCAGGCGGCGCGTCCCAGCGCCTCACAGCCGCCGACGTAGAGGAGGGCGAGCAGGGTGAGAAAAAGTTTACCGCTCAGAGCGATGGGCAGCCAATGCGCCAGTGGGGTGACGATGGCATCGATGGCGAGGTCGGGGATGGGCCCGAACTGGACGCGATAGACCTGCGGCCAGAGCGGGTTGCTGTGAAAATGCGCGAGGATGTAGCAGCGCGCCAGGTGCGCCGGGTAATCCATCAGCTCGGGAAAGCGCACCAGCCAGAGCGGCACAATCGCCAGCACAAACGCCAGGCCAAGCAGCGCGTAATAGAGCCGCGGGTTGAGCGCAGACTCGTGCGCGCTAGCGCTTGCAGTGACTGCGGGAGCCTCGACCGGCATAGCGGAGCTATCGGTAGAATACCGCAAAGGCTTGAGCGCGCTATGCTGGCGAAGTGACTGCGTTGCGCGAAAACGTACCCTTGGCGGCGCATACGACGCTGGGCTTGGGTGGCCCGGCGCGCTACTGGGCCGACGTGGCGCGGGAAGCCGAGCTTCCGGAAGTGCTGGCCTGGGCCGGGGCGCGCAGGCTTGCGGTGCTGGTGCTGGGAGCGGGCAGCAACGTTTTGGCGAGCGATGGCGGCTTTGCGGGTCTGGCGCTGCACCTGGCGCTGGAAGGCGAGCAGGAGACGGGCGCCGGCCGCGTGCGCGTCGCCGCCGGCGAGAATTGGGACGCTGTGGTTGCGCGCGGCGTGGTGCGCGGCTGGGCCGGGGTTGAATGCCTGAGCGGCATTCCCGGCAGCGTGGGCGCCACGCCGGTGCAGAACGTAGGCGCCTATGGACAGGAAGTGGCCGAGGTCATTACGCAAGTGCGCGCCTGGGACCGACGCGAACACGTCTGGGTCGAGCTGACGGCTGCCGAATGCGGTTTCGGCTACCGTGCCAGCCGCTTCAATGCCGCCGATCGCGGGCGCTTCGTGATCACCGCGGTTGAGTTCCAGCTTCATCCCGGCGGCGCCGCCCGGCTGCGTTATCCGGAGTTGCGCCAGCACATCCGCGGCGATGCCTCGCTCACTGCCGTGCGCGAGGCGGTGCTGGCGCTGCGCCGCGGGAAAGCCATGGTGCTCGACCCGGGCGAGCCGGACAGCCGCAGCGCCGGATCGTTTTTCAAAAACCCGGTGCTGTCGCTTGCCGAAGCCGAAGCGCTCGACGCCCGCGCTGACGGCGCCCGACCGCCGCAGTTCACCGGGACGAGTGGCAGCGTCAAAATCTCCGCGGCCTGGCTGATCGAGCACGCCGGCATCGGCAAAGGCTTCCGCCTGCCGGCGAGCGGCATTCATGTCTCGACCAAGCACGTGCTGGCGCTGGTCAACGACGGCCGCGGCACGGCGGCTGAGGTGATGGCGCTGGCCGAGCACATTCGCTCGACTGTAGCCGCCCGCTGGGGCGTGCGCCTGGAGCTGGAGCCGGTCGCTGTTGGCTTTTAGGAATTCAGCCGATCGAGGAATGCAGCCTCGGAGGGCAGAATTTTTTCGTGGGCCTCGGCGAGCGTAAAAAACGCCGCCCGGTCGATCTCGGGGAATTGCTGCTGTTTGCCCGACCGCGGCGGCCATTCGATTTCGAATGTATTGCTGCGGATGGCGCGCGGGTCGCAGTCGCTCTCGAGGGCAAACGCGATCACGGTTTTCCCGCTGCGCTGCCGCACCTCGCCGAGGGGCATATAGCTAGCATCCGCCGCGAGGCGGATGCCGGTCTCCTCGGCGAACTCCCGCTGCGCCCCGGCCAGCGGCTCCTCGTCCGGATGCAGCTCGCCCTTGGGCAGCATCCACGCCCCGGCGTCTTTCTTCACCCAAAACGGTCCGCCTGGATGCACCAGCAACACCTCGATGCCAGCCGTTCCCCGCCGGTACAGCAAGATCCCCGCGCTCACCCGCGCCATGGCCTCACTATAAAGCTCGAGCTCATGCAGGCATTCCCAGGCGCCGCCTCTGTGAACCTCGCCCTGCGCCTTCTGGCCAAAACCGCCGCTGACGCGACCAATCGTCCAACCCGCGCGGCGCTGAGGCTGCGCTAGCGTTTGCCGGTTGACTGGAATTTCTTGAGTTCGGCGTCGAGGGTGGGGTGTTTGAGGTGGAAGCCGGATTTTTCCTGGTAGGCGCGGGCGAGGAGGCAGAGTTTTTCTTCGCCGCAGAGTTTGCCCAGGAAGGTGATGCTGGTGGGCGTGCCGTCGCTGGAGCGGAAGCCGTTGGGCACAATGCAGGCCGGGTGGCCCGTGAGGTTGGTGATGGCCAACTGGGGGCCATTGGTGGGCACGACGATGACGTCGTGGTCGTGCATCATGGCATCCATCTGGGTCATCAGGTCGAGGCGGATACGGTCGGCATTGATGTAGTCGACGGCGGGGTAGAAGTGCGCCACGCGGAAGGTGCCCGGCCAGGTTGAGGGGTTTTTTACCGGCGCTTCCATCAGTTTGATGCGGCCGCTGCGGACGAGGTGATCGAACGCGGCGCCGGCTTCGCAGTTCACCGCCGGACCGTAGCCGGCAAAGGGCGGCTCTTTGGGCAGCTCGACGGGGTTGAGCGTTACGCCCATGCCGCGCAGCGCATCAAGCACGGCGCTGTCGAATTTGGATTGCTCGGCACGGCGGGCGGCGTAAGCCTCGCGCTCCGCCGGGGTCATGCGCTGGAAGAAACGGCCGCGCCGTCCGTCCGAGCCGCTGGCCGGCAGGGGCTGACTCTCTTGCTCGAAAGCGGCCTTGACGTAGCCGACGCGCAGCGAGGCGAGCGGCGTTTGCGCATCCCAGTTCAGCGGCACGTCGAGCACGGTGCGGTCGGCTTTGGGATCGTCGCGCATGGGGCCATAGATGGCCTGCAACACCAGAATCGCGTCTTCCACGCGGCGGCAGATGGGGCCGAGTTTGTCCTGAGTCCAGGATAAGGTCATCGCGCCGGAGCGGTCCACGCGGCCAAACGTGGGCCGCAAGCCGGTGACGCCGCAGCGGGTCGAAGGGCTGGAGATCGAGCCTTCGGTTTCCGAGCCGATCGAAAAGCCCACGCAGCCGGCCGAGGTGGCCGAGGCTGGGCCGGCCGAGGATCCGCTGGAGCCCTGGCTGGGCTTCCAGGGGTTGCGCGTCTGGCCGCCAAACCAGACGTCATCCTGCGCCAGCGCGCCCAGCGAGAGCTTGGCGATCAGCACTGCGCCCGCGGCATCGAGCCGCTTCACGACGGTGGCGTCTTCGTCAATCATCTGGTGTTCGTAGGGCTGGGCGCCCCAGGTGGTGGGATAGCCCTTGACCGCGAGCAGATCTTTCGCGCCCCAGGGAATGCCATGCAGCGGGCCGCGGTAGCGCCCGGCAGCAAGGTCGCGGTCGGCTTCGCGCGCGTGCGCCAGGGCGCGCTCTTCGGTATAAGTAATGACGAACAGCAGCAGCGGATCGTAGCGCTTCAGCCGCTGTAGATACATCTCCGTCAGGTTCACGGAGCTGACGCGCCTGGTGCGGATCAGCTCGCCCAACTGGCGCACGCTATAGAACGCCACGTCTTCGAGGTCCCGGGGCGCGCGCGGCGCCGGAATGCGCGCCAGGCGCGTCGGCCGGTGCTCCTTTTCAAACGTCATGGTGGGCAGGACGGGCGAAAAGATCTGCGCCGGCGGGTCCCAGTTGTGCAGCGGGAGTTGGCGCAGTTCATCGAGGCTCTGCAGTTGCTCGTGGAAAATGCGCGCCATGCGCGTGCGCTCGGCGTCGTCGATACTCAGCCCGGCAAGCGCGGCCGATCCATCAATGAGCTCGGGGGTGACGGCGACGGCGGCGGCCTTGGGATCTTGCTCCAGCATCTTGCCCCAGAGCAGGCCGGGCAGCAGGGTGGCGGAAATGCCCAAGGTCGAGCAGGCGGCGAGAAAACGACGGCGGTTGCTATCGAGGGCGTCCATATTATCAACCTCCCAGGAATTCAGCCTGCACTATGACATATGCCAGGGTCCAGAGGCCAGAGGCCAGGGAGCATTTCTTAATCGCGGGCACCCAGCGCGGCGCTGCCGCGCGGCCCGCTCTCTAAGGCCGCACGGCCGCTTCGCCGGGGGCCCCTGTGCCCCGGCTCCGCTGCCCGGCTCGTGGTAGATTCAGCGGGTGGAGAGCCGAAGGCCGGTATGGACGTGGATGGATTTGATCTGGCTGGTGTTTCTGGCCGGGCTGGCGATTCTGCCGCCCATCACGGAAATCCATAAGCAGTTGATTCTGTTCGGCTTTGCCGTCTTTCAGATTTTTGAGGGGCGGCTGCTGGCGCACGCGCCGCAGCGCGGTCCGGCACTCGCGGTGCTGATCAAGATTGCGCTGGCGACGTTGCTTATCGGCCACACCGGTGTCATTGCCATCAACAGCCGCTACTACCCGATCTATTACATTCCCGTGGTCACCGCGGCCATGCTCTTCGGCCCCTGGGGCACGCTGGGCTGGACCACGCTCAGCTCCGCCGCCTACGTCGCCTATCTCTGGCCGGCGCTGCAGTACTACCGGCTGACGGCGGAGGCGCGCGACGAGCTGGCGCTGCGGGTGTTCTTCTTTTATTTCGTGGCCCTGATCATCAACCGCTTCGTGGTCGAGACGCGCCAGCAGCGCGATCTGTACCGCCAGACCGCGGAGTCGCTCGCGCAGGCACAGGCGGAGGCGCGCACCGCCGAGCGGCTGGCCGCGCTGGGGCAGCTTTCCGCCGGGCTGGCGCATGAGATTCGCAATCCGCTGCAGGTGATCAAAGGCTCGGCGGAAATGCTGCAGAAAGAACTGCACGGCGCCTCACCGGTGGCGCTCGAGCTGGCGGGTTACATCTCCGAAGAAGTGAACCGCACCAATTTGTTAGTGTCGCGCTTTCTCGATTTCGCCAAGCCGCTGCAGTTGCAACGCGAGCCCACCGACGTGGCGCAACTGCTCGACCGCGCGCTCGCCAGCGTGCACCCCGGCGCCGGGATCGTGGTCGAGCGCGCGTATGCGAAGGCGCTGCCGCTGCTGCCGCTCGATGCCACGCTGTGCGAGCGCGCCTTCGCCAACCTGGCGCAGAACGCATTGGAGGCGATGGCGGAGGGCACCCTGCGGGTGACTGCGGAGGCGCTGGCCGGCGGCGTGCAGATTGTTTTCCGCGATACCGGCCCGGGCGTGCCGGAGGAGCTGCGCGAGCAGATCTTCAATCCTTTTTTCACCACCAAACCCACCGGCGTCGGCCTGGGGCTGGCGATCGTGGCCAAAATCATGGATCAGCACGGGGGCTGGATCCGCCTGGGCCGCGGCGCGGGCGGCGCGGCGTTTGAGCTATTCCTTCCAGGGGGAGAATACAAGCATGCCGACACTGCTCATCGTGGATGACGAAGCCAAAATGCTGCGGCTGCTGGAGCTGCAGTTGGCCGGGAACGGCCAGCGCGTCATCACGGCACCGACGGCCGAGGAGGGCATGCAGAAGCTGCGCGAGGAGCCGGTCGATCTGGTGATTACCGACTTGCGGCTGCCGGGCATGGACGGCCTCGCCTTTTTGCAGGCGATCAAGCGCGACAACCCGGAGCTGCCCGTGGTGGTGATGACGGCGCACGGCACGGTCGAGACGGCGGTCGAGGCGATGAAGGCGGGCGCGGCCGATTATGTGCTCAAGCCGTTTCCGCTGGAAGAGTTGCGGCTGGTGGTCAACAAAGAGTTGGGGGTTTCGAATCTGCGGCGCGAGAATGCCTCGCTGCGCGCGGCGCTGGGCGAGCGTTACAGCTTCCCCAACATTATTGGCTCGAGCGCGCGCATGCAGGAGGTGCTGGCGCTGGTGGCGCGCGTCGCGCCGGCGCAGTCCACGGTGCTGCTGGGCGGGGAAAGTGGCGTGGGCAAGGACCGCATTGCCCGCGCGCTGCATGAAAACTCGCGCCGCGCCGCGGGACCGTTTATCAAGATCAATTGCGCCGCCATTCCCGAAAATCTGCTGGAGAGCGAGTTGTTCGGCTACGAAAAGGGCGCCTTTACCGGCGCGGCCCGCATGAAGCCGGGTAAATTCGAGCTCGCCGATCACGGCACGCTGTTCCTGGATGAAATCGGCGACGTGCCACTGGCCGTGCAGGCTAAGCTGCTGCGCGTGCTGCAGGAGCGCGCATTCGAGCGCCTGGGCGGCACGCGCACGCTGCAGGTCGATGTGCGCCTGATCGCCGCCACCAACCGCAACCTGCGCGCGGCGCTGGAAGAGGGCAGCTTCCGCGAGGATTTGTACTATCGCCTCAACGTGGTACCCATCGAGATTCCGCCGCTGCGGGAGCACAAGGAAGATATTCCCGAGCTGGCGGCTTTTTTTCTCCGCCGCTTTGCCGAACAATCCGGCAAAGCCATCACCGGTTTCACGCCCGCCGCGGTGGCGAAGTTGATGGCGGCGGATTGGCCGGGCAATATCCGCGAGCTGGAAAACATCGTCGAGCGCGCAGTGGCTTTGAGCGACCGCGCCACGCTTGATGTGGCCGACATCCATCTCGAATTCTCGCCGCCGCTACCGCCTCAGCCCGGCGGCGCGCTGTTGCCGAGCGGCTGGACGCTGGAACGCTGGGAGCAGGAAGTCATCCGCGACGCGCTGCGGCGCGCCAACGGCAATAAGAGCCAGGCGGCGCGGCTGCTCGGGCTTTCGCGCAACGCCCTGCGCTACCGCCTCTCCACCATGGGCGAAGAGGATGACGGCGCGTAGTGGCCTACGCGTCCGGGTGGCCGAAATCCACCACTCTGGTTTTTTCCAGCCACCGAATCGAACCGCATCTTCAGCGCATCTGCTTGAATAAGAAGCCTTTGCGCTTTGGCCCGCCACGTGCCAATAGAAAGGCTGCAGCATTGTGGAGGTGCCTTTATGAAGGCAGCGATTTCGCGTTTCCTGGTACTTGGGCTGGCTGGGTTATTCGCCTGGACGGCTTTGGCGCAGGGACCGGAGCAGGATCAGAACCAACCGCCGGTCTCGAACGACGTGGTGGCGCACCTGAGCGCCATCCGCGGCAACGTTTCCACCCAGCGCGCCGATAGCGGCGATTGGGTCGCGGGCGCGGTCAATACGCCCTTGTTGAGCGGCGATAAGATAGCCGCCGGCGAGGGTTCGCGCGCCGAAGTGCAAATCGACTACGCCAACCTGATCCGGCTGGGCGATAACGCCGACGTGAATCTGGTCAATCTCTCGCGCAAGAATATCCAGGTGCAGGTCGGTTCCGGCCTCGCCGACTACATTGTGCTCAAGGGCGCTGAGGCGACGTCGGAAATCGACACGCCCAACATCGCCATTTACCCGCAGCGGGCGGGTGTCTACCGCATTCTGGTTTCTTCCAACAACCAAACGCAGGTGATCGTGCGCCGTGGCGAAGCGGAGATCAGCACGCCGCAGGGGAGCACCCGGCTGAACGCGGGACAGATGATTACGGTTGAGGGCGTCGATTCGCCGCAGTACCAGATCAGCGATGCTCCTGGACGCGATTCCTGGGATCAGTGGAACGAGAACCGTGACCGCGCCGTAGAAGAAGCGCAAGCCTACAATCACGCCAACCGCTACTACACCGGCTCGCAGGCGCTCGAAGGTTACGGTTACTGGAACGAGGTTCCCGGCTACGGCCAGGTCTGGGTTCCTGACAATCAGAACGGCTGGACGCCCTACAGCGATGGCCGCTGGACGTGGGAGCCCTACTGGGGCTGGACGTGGGTTTCCTATGAGCCCTGGGGCTGGGCGCCGTATCACTATGGCCGCTGGTTCGTCTATGGCGCCAACTGGGTGTGGTGGCCGGGGCCGGTGACGCCGTTCTATCAGCCTATTTGGGCGCCGGCGTACGTCTCCTTCTTCGGCTGGGGCGGCGGCTTTGGCGTGGGCGTGGGCTTTGGCAGCATCGGCTGGCTACCGATCGGGCCGTGCGATCCCTTCCGGCCGTGGTGGGGCGGGTTTAACTCCTTTAACGTCACCTACGTCAATATCACCAACATCAACGTGATTCGCGGCCGGAGCGTGCTGCCTCCGCTCGCGGTCGTGAGCCATGAGCGGGTGGCCTACTCGAATCTGCGCGATCTGCGCACCAACGCCCGCGTGCGCACGGCACTGATCCGGGTGCCGCAAGGGCGCTTTGCGCGCGGCGGTATGGGCGCGCGTTCGCACGTGACGGCGTCGGAAATCCGCGGCAGCCGGGTGCTTGGCGGCACGCTGCCGGTGGTTCCGACGCGGGCCAGCCTCACCAGCAGCCGCTTTGAGCGGCCCGGGCGCGCGCCCGTGCATACCGCTTCTCATTTCTTCGGGCAGCGTGGGACGGTGATGTCGCGGCCCACGTTTACCCAGGAACGCGCCCACGTGCAGACGGCGCTGCGTGGTGCGCCTGCGACCCGCACCGCGCGGCCGGCCGAGCCGGCGCGTGCTCCCGCCGCAACGGGCCGGATGCAGCATTTTGAAAGTTCCGGCTCGCTGCGGCAGGTGCAACCCCATCAGGCGCAGCCGCGCCCCGAGCGCTCCGCGCCCCCGGCACGCTCCGGTTGGCGGAGTTTCGGCAACGGCAATGCCCGTGCCATGCAGCCCGGCCAGCGCAACGCCGCGCCCCGCGAGAATGCTCCGCGCGGCAATGCGTCGCACTTCTTCACGCCGCGCCAGTCTTCACCCGCGCCTCGCGAAGCCGCTCCCCGTCCTTCCGCGTCGCCCCGCAAACCGGGCGGCGGGGGCGGATGGCGGACCTTCCGCCCGCAGCCTCGGGATCAGCAGCCCGAGGCTCGCGGCTTTACGCCGCAGGAGCGTGCTCCGCGCGGCAGCTACCGGCCGCCGCTTGAGGTGGGCCATCCCATCGTCTCGGCTCCGCGTGACCAAGCCCCGGCCTATCATCAGCCCGCTTACCGGGAGCCGGCCTATCGCGCTCCGGCGTACCACGAGCCCACTTACCGTGAACCCGCCTACCGCGCTCCGGCGTACCACGAGCCCACGTATCGTGCTCCGGCGTATCACGCGCCCGCGTACCGCGCCCCGGCTTACCATGCACCTGCGTATCACGCTCCGGCGTATCGCGCCCCCGCCGTCCACTCTGCGCCGCACGTATCGCGCGGCCCCGGTGGTGGCGGCCATCCCCACGCCTAAGCAATCCGTCTCCACCTGGTAAGCGATATTGCACCCTGTCCAACCAGACAGGGTGCAATAATTTTGGGCAGGAGGGGACATGAAAGCCATCGTAGTCAAGGAATTTGGCGGGCCGGAGGTGTTGCGGCTGGCGGAGACGCCGCAGCCGCAGCCGGGCGCGGGGCAGGTGCTGGTGCGGGTCAAGGCCGGCGGGGTGAATCCGTACGACACCTACATCCGCACCGGCACGTACGCTATCAAGCCGGCGCTGCCCTATACGCCCGGAGGCGATGCCGCCGGGATCGTCGAAGCTGTGGGTGCAGGCGTGAACGGCGTGCGTGCGGGCGAACGGGTTTACACCGCGGGCATGGCGGGCGGGGGCTATGGGGAGTTCGCCGTGGCCGAGCAGGCGCAGGTGCATCCGCTGCCGGAAAACGTCAGCTTCGCGCAGGGCGCCGCGGTTGGCGTTCCCTACGGCACGGCGTACCACGCGCTGGTGCAACAGGCGCGCGTGCATGCCGGCGAAACCGTGCTGGTGCATGGCGCCAGCGGCGGCGTCGGCATTGCTGCAGTGCAACTGGCCCGGGCGCTGGGTTTGACGGTGCTGGCCACGGCCGGCAGCCAAGCCGGACGCGAGCTGGTGAAACGCGAAGGCGCCGCGCGGGTGTTCGACCACGCGCAGGCCGGATACCAGCAGCAGATACTCGAAGCCACCGGCGGCCGCGGCGTCGATGTGATCCTGGAGATGCTCGCCAACGTGAACCTGGGCGCGGACCTGAAGTTGCTGGCGCGCGAGGGCCGCGTGGTGGTGATCGGCTCACGCGGCGACGTCACCATTTCGCCGCGCGACCTGATGGGCCGGCGCGGCAAGATTCTCGGCTTCACGCTTTGGGGTGCAACCGACGTCGAGCTGCGCGAAATCCATGCCGGCCTCGTCGCGGGCCTGCGCGACGGCACGCTGCGCCCGGTCGTCGGTCGCGAGCTGCCGCTGGCCGAAGCCGCCGAAGCCCATCGCGCGGTGATGGCGGCGGGCGCGCGCGGCAAAATCGTGCTCGTTCCTTAAGGAATGCACGGCTATTTCGGCACGGTGGCGCTGCCGCGCCTGCTGATCCAGCGCGGTCTCGCCATCCTTTACCTGATCGCCTTCGCGGGGGCACTGCGGCAATTTCCGGCGCTGCTGGGCGAGCGCGGCTTGCTGCCGGCGCCAAAATTCCTGGAAGGCCAAAACTTCTGGGGTAACCCCAGCCTGTTTCATTGGCGCTATTCGGACCGGCTGCTGCGCGCCGTCGCCTGGACGGGCATCCTCCTGGCGGCGCTGGCGCTCGCAGGCATCGCCGAGCGCGGGCCAGTCTGGGTTTCCGTCGTCATCTGGCTCGTGTTGTGGTTTCTCTATCTTTCAATTGTCAACATCGGCCAGAACTTCTACGCCTTCGGCTGGGAGTCGATGCTGCTCGAAGCCGGCTTTTTCGCCGCCTTTCTCGGTCCCGGCTGGATGCGCGCGCCCCTGATCCCGATCCTGATTCTGCGCTGGATGCTGTTCCGCACCGAGCTCGGTGCCGGCCTGATCAAGCTGCGCCACGATCCCTGCTGGCGCGACCTCACCTGCCTGTACTACCATTACGAAACCCAGCCGCTGCCCAACCCCTGCAGCCGCTGGTTTCACCGCTTTCCCCACCGCATGCAGCGCCAGTCGGTGCTGTTCAGCCATTTCGTGCAGATCGTCGTGCCCTTCGGGCTGTTTGCGCCGCAGCCGGTCGCGGCCATCTGCGGCGGCCTGGCGATTTTGCACCAGCTTTTGCTTATCGTCAGCGGCAATTATTCCTGGCTGAACTGGCTGACGGTCATTCTCGGTTTCTCCGCGTTCAGCGACCTGACGCTCGGCTTCGCGGCGCCGGCCTCGTGGCCCGTGCCGCTGGCGTTTTTGGTGGTGCTACTGGTGCTCGCGGCATTTACCATCGCTGCCAGCGTCGGACCGGTGCGGAATTTCTTCTCCGAGCGCCAGGCCATGAATCGCAGTTACAATCCGTTTCACCTGGTCGGCTCCTATGGCGCGTTTGGTTCGATCACGCGCGTACGTTACGAAGTGGTGCTGGAAGCCACGCTTGACGCCGTGCTCAGCAGCACGACGCAATGGAGCGAATACGAATTCCGCGCCAAGCCCGGCGACCCGCATCGCCGCCCGCCGCAGATCGCCCCCTGGCATCTGCGCCTGGACTGGGCAATGTGGTTTCTGCCGTTCTCCGTGCGTCTGGGCCGCGAGGGCCTGCTGATTCCCGGCCACGAAATCTGGTTCCTGCGCTTCGTCGCCAAGCTGCTCGCCGCCGACGCGCCCGCGCTGCGCTTATTGCGGCAGGCGCCCTTCGGCCGGCAGCGCCCCGCCTTCGTCCGCGCGCTCTATTACCGTTATCGCTTCACCACACCGGAAGAAAAGCGCGCCACCGGCGCCTGGTGGGCGCGCGATTTCACCGGCATCTATATGCCGCCCCTCTCGCTCGTGCGGCTTCAACAGCGCGACCTTTGGGATTAGCCATTATCAGGCAGGGCGTGTCCGGCCTGATTGACGCGCACCTCCGTGCGCTTGCCGTCCGGCTGGCGCACCACCGCTTCATAGGCCACGAACTGGCCGTTGTGCGTCACGCGCTCGACATGCAGCACCCGGCCATCATGCCGCAGCGCCGCCTGCGCCGCCGCCGGCAACGACGCCAGGTGAACCGTATCTTCCTGTTCGGTGATCTGCCCCGCCGCGTTCATGGCGATGTCGCGGTGACGACCGTTGACTGTAAGCTCGGCTTCATATTCGCGCTGACCGTTTTCCATATCCGTCGTCAGGCCGCGCAGATGCGCACCCTGGGCCAATTGGGCCTTCACCGTGGCCTGCACCGGCGCTGGCAGACTCGCCATCTTCACCGGCTTGTCCTGCGCCCACAGTGCCACGCCGCACAACAACGCCAAACCCGTAAGCAAAGCTCCTTGCAGTTTTCCGTGCATGAGAATGCACCTCCTGCTCCGAGCTTGCGACGCGCCGCCTGAAGCCAGCCTGAATCCAGCGCACGGCGTGACCGCGCACTACCAGATGTGCGGGCGCTCGTTCGGCGGGCGCCACATGGCGTCGCCGGGTTTCACGTCGAAGGCCTGGTAGAAGGCGGGCACGTCCGACAGGGGACCGTCGACGCGGTACTTCGCGGGCGCATGTACGTCGTCGAGCAATTGCGTGCGCAGGCTCGCTGTCCGCTCCTGCGAAAGCCAGCCCAGCGCGTAACCCAGAAAGAAGCGCTGCACCGGGGTGAAGCCGTCAATCTTGTTACCCGCTTTATATTCCGCGGTTTGCTCGAAGGCGTTCAGGCCGATCAGAATGCCGCCGTAGTCGGCGATGTTTTCGCCGAGCGAGGCCTGGCCGCGGATGTGCAATCCGGGCAGCGGTTCATAGCTGTCGAACTGCTTGACCATCAGCGCCGCCTGCTGCTGGAAGTTTTTGGCGTCCTGCGGGGTCCACCAGTTCTTGAGGTTGCCCTGGGCATCGTAGAGCCGCCCCTGGTCGTCAGAGCCGTGGGTGATCTCATGGCCGATGGTGGAGGCGCCGACGTAGCCGTAGACGACGGCGTCGTCGAGGTCCTGATCGGGCACGCCGGGGATGACGAACATCGCGGCCGGCAGCACGATCTCGTTTTCTGAGGGATTGTAATAGGCGTTATACGTCTGCGGCGTCATGTTCCATTCGCTGTGGTCGACGGGTTTGCCGAATTTCGCCACCATGTCGTGGAAGCGCCAGCGCGCGGCGCTCATCATGTTGCCGGCGTAGGAGGCGCGACTGATTGCGAGCGTCGAGTAATCTTTCCACTTGTCGGGATAGGCGACCTTGGCGTGCACCGCCGCCAGCTTGAGCAGCGCCTGCTTTTTGGTGGCCGGCGACATCCAGGTCAGCGCTGCGATGCGGCGCGCGAAGGCCGCGCGGATGGCCGCCACCAGGTTGGTATACCGCTGCTTTTCGCTGGGCGGGACGTATTGGTGCACGTACTCCCGGCCCAGCACCATGCCCAGCGCCTGGTTCTCCGCGCCCAGCGCCCGCTTCCACAGCGGACGCGGCTGCTGCTGGCCGCGCAGCTCGCGGTTGTAGAAATCGAAATGCGCCTGCTCGAACTTGCCGCCCAGATAGGGCGCGTAGCTGGCCAGCAGATGCAGCTTCAGATAATCGCGCAGCACCGCAACCGGGGTGGTGCGCAGCGCGGTTTGCAGAGCGCGGAAAAATTCCGGCTGGCCGACGATGACGGTTTTCGCCGGCAGCTTCCAGCCGGCCAGCTCCTGGCGCCAGCGGATGCCAGGCGTGTAGCGTGCGGTCAGCGCCGCAGGCGTCATGGGGTGGTAGTTCTTGTAGGGATCCTGCAGTTGCTCGTCAGTGCGCGAGCCCTGCGCCAGCGCCGTCTCCAACTTCATGACGGCGGCAGCGCCCGCGCCCGCCTGTGCTGGGTTGTCGCCCAGCAGTTGCAGCACGGCCGCCAGATGGGCCCCATAGGCGGTGCGCAGCTTGGCGATGCTGGGCACTTTGCTGAAGTAAAAATCGCGATTGGGCAGCCCCAGCCCGCCCTGTTCGAGATGCACCGACTCCAGTGCGCTGTTCTTCTCGTCCTGGGAAACGTTCATGCCGAAAAACGCGCGCACACCGATGGGCCGCAGCGCCGCAGCAACCGCCAGCGCCTGCGGCACGCTCTGGATGCCGTCAATCTGCTTCAGGTAGGGCTCGATGGGCGCAAGGCCCTGCGCATTCGCCTGGGCGGTGTCGATCGCCGTAGCCCAGAAGTCGCCAATCTTCTGCGCGTCGCTGGCCGCGGCGGGATGCGCGACGGCATCGTGTTCGCTGAGGCTGCGCAGCCGTGCCCAGATTTCATCCTGCACTTCGTTGCCGATGCCCCAGGAGGACTCACTCGCCGGAATCGGGTGCGCTTTCAGCCAGCCACCGTTGGCGTAGTCGAAGAAGTCCTGGGCGGGACTCACGGCCATGTCCAAGTCGGCGCGCAGCGGATCGGGCGGTTTGGGCGCGGCGGTCGCGGCCTGATGGCAACCTGCCAGCCCCACTGCGGCGGCGAGCAAAAACGTGCAACTCAGCTTGTGCATGTTTGCACGCTAGCACAACTACACCGCCGTCGAAACGGACGCCGCCGCAACGGCGGGCTTCGCCCACCAGGCGAGCGTATAGAGCACCAGCGTTAGCCAGAGCAGATCGGCGGTGAGCAGATGGGCAATCTGCATCCAGACCGGCGTCAGCAGTAAAATGTCGAGCGCGCCGCAGCCCCATTGCAGCAGCACTGCCGCCGCCAAGCCATAGCCCAGGCGGCGCACCGCTGCGGTGTGCGGCCGCGGCAGGCCGTCGAGCACCAGCCAGAGCAAATACAGTCCGACCAGAACGGCGACCGCGGGATGAATCACCCGCAGCCGTTCGAGCAGCGCCGTCGTGCCGGAGAAATCCGCATGCAGTCCCGCCGCCAGGGATTGGGAAGGGAAGATGGTGTCGGCCAGCGCCGCCATGGCGCCGCAGATCGCGGTCAGCAAAACGCCGATGACGCCAGTCAGCAGTTTGGCGCGCGTCCGCTGGCCCTGCCAGTGCAGTTCCGGCAGCCCCGAGGCCCACGCCGCGGTCATGGCCACGCAGGCCAGCAGACAGAGGGTATTGGCGAGGTGCAGGGAGTCCGCGGTAACGCGCGCCGCCGAGGTGTTCGTGCCGACCCAGCCGAACAGCACCAGCGCCGCGCCGAGCAGCGCCTCGGTCACGATGAACACGCCCGAAGCGATGGCGCCTTGGCGTACGGCGTGCCGGCGCGGAAAGAGCCAGAACGCTCCCACGATCAGCGCCACGATCAGGATCACGTCCACGCCGCTGGAGGCGCGGTGCGCGAACTCGATCAGCATTTTGATTTTGGGATGCGAAGGCAAAAACTGGCCATCGCACAGCGGCCAGTTCGGCCCACAGCCGTTGCCCGCTCCGGCCGCGCGCACGTAGGTGCCCCACAGAATTACCAGCACGTTGTACGCGAGCACAATCCAGGCGAAAACGGCAAAGCGCCGCCGGCCAGTATGCGGCGGAGCGGCTGCGTTTTCAGGCGGGAGTGCGGCGAGCGGCGACAACTCTCTTTTATTATGCCCGCGCCTCGCCGGGGTGAATCACCGCCAGCCCAAAGCGCTTCTCAAAGGCATCGTAGTCGTGATCCCGATGCAACAGGGAATGACCCTCGTGCAGGCAAAAGGCTGCGGTCAGACAGTCGACGATGCTGACCACGGTTATGCCCGCCTGCCGCAAGGTGCGGTACTTGGCGGCGGCGTCGCGCGCCAGTTCCGGGCTGGCGCCGTGCAGGAGGCGAAACAGCGCTAGCCACCCCTCCAGCCGCCGTGCCTGCGCCTCATCACGGCAGCCGCGCAAGGCTTCGCACAGGATGAGATCCGTGATCGCGATCTCTTCTGCTTGCAGGTGGTTCCGCAGCCAATTGGTTTCCGCGTTCGACCGGCCCCGATCCCAATCGACCAACACGGAGGTATCCACCACGACCATCAGGCGCGCGCCGAACGGGCCTTTTCCCGCTCGCGCACATTTTCGATCATGTGGCGCGCACCGAAGCTTTTCAGGAACGCCTCCTGACCTCGCACATGAATCAGCAGTTGCAAAGCCTGCTCGACGGTCGCCCGTTTGGTGCGCATACCGCCGGCACGCATCGCCCGCCGCATCAGGCTGTCGTCGATTTCAATGTTGGTCCGCATGGGGCCACCTCGTGTGTATATTTTAGCAATCTTTGTGTATCGCGGCGCGGGCGAGCGCGAGGGCTTCGGCCTGAACCGCGGCGTCATCGCCGAAACCGGCGAGCCAGTGCATCGCGCGGTCGGCACGGAACCACGTCCATTGCCGCTTGGCGTAGCGGCGCTGCTCCTGTGCCGCTTCCGCCAGCGCGGCCGCAGTATTGGCGCCGCGCAGCACGATGTCGCAGGCCTGCTTATAGCCGTGCGAGGTCCAGATGCGCAGCTCGGCCGGATACTGCGCCAGCAGCCGCCGCGTCTCCTCCTGAATGCCGCCGGCAAACATATGACTGGCGCGACGGTTGATGCGTTCGTATAGCGCCGCGCGCTCCGGCGCCAGGCCGAGACGCAGCGTTTGCAATTCGCGCCAGGGTTGCGGTGGTGCATCGCTCCACACCTCGCCCATGGGCCGTCCCGACAGCAGACGCACCTCCAAGGCCCGAATGGCCTTGCTGGCATCGCGTACCGCAATGCGCTTGCCTGCCTCCGGATCAAGGCGCAGCAATAAGCGGTGTAATTGCTCCGGCGTTCGCCGCCGTAATTTCTGCCGCAGTGCCGCATCGCTGCCGGGCGCCGCAGAAAGTCCCTCCAGCAAGGCCCGCAGATAGAAGCCGGTGCCTCCCACCAGAATCGGCAGGCGCTCGCGTTGGAGGATTGCCTCCACCACGGGCCGCGCCTGGCGTGCGTATTCACCCGCGGTCCATGGCGCCCGTGCGTCCGCAACGCCAATCAAGTGGTGCCGCGCGCGCGCCAAATCTTCTGCGCTGGGCTTGGCCGTGCCCAGATCGAAGTCGCGATAGAGCTGAACAGAGTCGAAGTTGACGATCTCGCACGAGATCTGCGGACTTAGACTTTCGGCCAAGGCCAGCGCCAGCGATGTCTTTCCGCTGGCGGTCGGACCGGCAACAATCAGCGCGATAGGCAGTAAGCCGAGCATCGGATTAGCACTACGAACAATAAGGTATGTACCTTGCGTGTAGCTGTTATACTGCTCAGAAGTTGTAGCCTCACCTCAGGGCAGTTTGCGTGCAGTAGTGAATTTGGCAGTACCCTCATCTTCGCATTTCCGCGTCGTGGACAAGACCGACGCCGATCCGCAATTAGCAGACGCACAGCGCTGCCTGCGCGAACATGCGGCCGAATTGCTGGCCGCATGGCGCCGCCGCTTCCATCCCAGCCCGGGCTTGCACCCGCGCGCTCTGCGCACCCTGGAACAACTCATTTTGCCCCGGCCGGAGGCGACGAGCGGGGGTTGGGAAATCTGGCGCGAGCACGTGCAGTACACGGCGGTGCGTCTGGCCAAGCTCAATGTTCCGCTGGACATGGTGCATGCGGCCTTTGCCGCATTCCGACCGCTGGGGATTGCCTTCCTCGTGCCCAGCCTGGGTGAGCCGGCGGCGACTGCTGCACAGGACCGCTTGCAGCACGAGACGCAGGCGGCTGTGGCCGACGCTTATGTGGCGACCCAAGGCCGCGCGGTCGAAGCGCTGCTGTCGGTGCTCGACGTGGAGCTCAGCGCCGCCAATCTCAATCAGCTTCTTGACCGCCTGCTGCAGCAGGCTGCGCGCTTGTTTCCGTTGCGCTATGGCGAGATTCTGCTGCTCGAGCACCCGAACCGGGGGGCAAGCCCTCCGCGCCTGCAACATGCGGCCACGTTCGGTTTTGCGCCCGAAATGATTCTGGATCACGCCGGCGTGGGCTCGTTCTTCCTGGGGGTGCTGCGCACGGGTGAACCTGGATTCGTGCTGAATGCGGCCGATGACCCGCGGGTAGCGCAACCCTTTTACCGGGAGCTGGACATCAAATCCGTCTGGGCGGTGCCGCTGCGCGATGGCGCGGAAGTGCAGGGGGTGTTGACGGTGGCGTTTGACCGCGTCTACGAATGCCTGCCCAAGGAGAAGGATCTCCTCCTGGCGCTGGCCGAGCGCTCGACGTTAGCGATCGAGCGCACGCGCATGCGCGAACGGCTGCAGCGGGAGCAGGTGCGGGCGACGGCGTTGTCGCGCCGGCTGCTCGAAGCCCACGATGAAGAGCGCCGGCGCATCAGCCGCGACCTGCACGATGAAACCGGGCAGGCGCTGCTGGCCCTGCGGCTCTACCTGGAAATGGCGCTGCACGCCGGTCCCACCCCGACCACCCGCAAATGGCTGGAAAAAGGCGTGGCGCTGGTAGATACCAGCGTGGGCGAACTGCGCCGCATCCTGGCCGAGCTCTCCCCGCTCGTGCTGGATGAGCTCGGCCTCGAGGCCACGCTGCGCCGCGAGCTGCAGCGTCTGCGTGCGCAGCAACACTGGCACACCCGCTTTCAATTTGCCCTGAACGGCCTGCACCTCGACCGCCGTCACGAAATTCTGCTCTATCGCGTGGTGCTCGAGGGGCTGCGCAACGTCGCCCGCCATGCCCAGGCCCGCAACGTGCGCCTGGGCATCACTGCCGCCGGCAACGCCATCACCGTCCAGCTCGCGGACGACGGCATCGGCATGCCTGAAGGCGCGCCGGCCAGCCCGGGCTTCGGCCTGGTGGGCATGCGCGAGCGCATCCGCCTGGCCGGCGGCCGCTTCGAGCTGCACTCGCAGCCCGGCCGCGGGGTCTGCCTGCGGCTGCATATTCCCCTGACGGCCGCCGCCAGCGCGCGCGCCGCCCGTGTGCATTGATCTCCCATGATGAAAATGCGTTTACTCCTCACTGATGACCACACTCTGTTCCGCCAGGGCCTGAAGACGCTGCTCGAAGCCCAGTACGACATGCAGGTGGTGGGCGAAGCCCAGAACGGCAGCGAAGCCATAGCGAAAGCCGCGGAGCTGCGGCCGGATCTGGTGCTGATGGATATCGGCATGCCCGGCTTGCCCAGCTTTGAGGCGGTGCGCCAGATTCGCAAGCGGCGTCCGGAAACCAAGGTCGTTTTTCTGAGCATGTATGACGACGAGGATTATCTGCAGCAGTGTCTGGAAGCCGGCGGTTCCGGCTATCTGCTCAAGGACAGCCCCGCGGAGCACCTGATCGGCGCCTTGCGCGAGGTGCGCCGCGGCGGGAAATATTTGAGCCCGCGCATCGTGGCCAAGATGGTGCCGGACGGCGTCGGGCGTAACCCCGCCGAGGGCTTCAAGCCGCGCCTGGCCACGCTCACCCCGCGCGAGCGCGAAACCGTCAAGCTGCTCGCCGAGGGTCTGTCGGTCAAGGAAATTGCGGTGCACCTGAACCTGAGCACCAAGACGGTGGAAGCGCACAAGTTCAATCTCATGCGCAAGCTCGACATCCACAATAAAGCGCAACTGGTGCGCTGGGCCATTCAGAACAAGGTCATCAATATCGCCTAAAATCGAGAGGTGCAGAAGTTCTGGGACAGCCCGGCGCCGCGGCCGGACATCGTGGCCGAGCCCGCGCAGCTTCCGGCCAGCTACACCGTAGCGCACGGCGCCCGCCATCTCTGCATCGCGCCGGCCAACGCCCTGGCTCCGATGTCGGGCATTACGGATACGGTGTTTCGCAGCTTTATCCGCGACCTCGGTGGCTGCGGCCTGATCATGACCGAGTTCACCTCCGGTGATGGTCTGATCCGGTCGGAAAAAGTCGCCCGCCGCTATCTCAGCTTTGCGGAAAGCGAACGCCCGATTGCCGCCCAGCTTTTTGGCAGCGATCCGGACGTGATGGCCGAAGCCGCGCGCGTGGTCGAGCAGATGGGTTTCGACAGCATCGATCTCAACCTCGGTTGCCCGGCGAAAAAAGTGGTGAAGTGCAATGGGGGCAGCGGACTGCTGCGCGATCTGCCGCTGCTGGGGCGTCTGTTTGCCAGCATCCGTGCGGCGGTCACGCTGCCGTTTACGGTGAAATTCCGCGCCGGCTGGGACACCGATCAGCTTGTGCACGTCGAGCTGGCCCGGCTGGCCGAGGCCAGCGGCGTGAACGGGCTGGCGTTGCATGCCCGCACGCGCGAGCAGGGCTATTCCGGTCAGGCGCAATGGCAATGGATTGCCGAGGTCAAGCAGGCGGTTGCGATTCCGGTGCTGGGCAACGGCGATATCCGCACGCCCGAAGATGCGGCGGCCATGGTCGCCTACACCAGTTGCGACGGCGTCATGATCGGCCGCACCGCCGCCTCCAACCCCTGGATCTTCCGGCAGATGGAGTCCTACCGGCGCACGGGCACCTATCGCCAGCCCACGACCGCCGACCGCGCGGCGCTCATCACCGACTACTTCTCGCGCCTGCTGCGCGAGCCGATGCCCGGCGCTGCCGGCAAGATGAAGCAGTTTGCCGCCTGGTTCACCCACGGTGTCGAAGACGGCTCGACCCTGCGCCGCGCTATCTACGAGGCCCGCTCGGCGGAAGAAATCATGGGTCGCGTCGAGAACTTCTTCTCGGCGGCGCTGGTCTAGAAGCGGATGCGGGCGTCGGGGCGCGGGGCGACGTGGATGGTGTCGATGAAGCGGACCTTGCGCATGGCGTCGGTCATCACCAGCGACTGGGTGCGGATGCCGTCGCCGAAGAAGCGTACGCCCTTGAGCAGGCTGCCGCTGGTGACGCCGCAGGCGGCGAACAGAATGTTCTTGCCCGGCGCCAAGTCTTCGGTGCGGTAGGTGCGTTGCGGGTCTTTGATGCCCATGCGCTCGAGACGTTCGACGATACCGGGTTTGTCGGTGACGAGCCGGGCGACAATCTCGCCGTGCAGGCAGCGCATCGCCGCCGCGGTGAGCACGCCCTCCGGCGCTCCGCCGCTGCCCATGACGGCATGCACACCCGTGCCCAGCACCGCGGTGGCAATGCCAGCCGACAAGTCGCCGTCCTGGATGAGGTGGATGCGGGCGCCGGTAGCGCGAATGTCTTCCATCAGCTTCTGGTGCCGCGTCCGGTCCAGCACCACCACCACCAGATCCTTCGTGTCGCGCTCCAGCCGCCTGGCGATGGCCGCCAGGTTGTCTTTCACCGGCGCATCCAGGTCGACGGCGCCGCGGCAGCTCGGCCCGACGATTATTTTTTCCATGTAGCAATCGGGCGCGTGCAGCAGGCCGCCGTGTTCGCTCGCGGCCAGCACGGTGATCGCGCCGGGCGCTCCGGTGGCGCACAGATTGGTACCCTCCAGCGGATCGACGGCAATATCAATGGCCGGCGCCTCGGCGTCGCCGCCGCCGAGTTGTTCGCCGATGAAGAGCATGGGCGCTTCGTCGCGCTCGCCTTCGCCGATGACGATCCGGCCGCGCATGTGCACGCCATCCAGGTCGCGGCGCATCGACTCCACCGCGACGTGATCGGATAGCTTGGCGTTGCCCTGGCCCATGGTGCGAGCCGAGGCGATGGCCGCCTGTTCGACCACTCCCAGCATTTGTAATGAAAGTTCTTCTTCCAAACTCGGGCGAGCCTCCGGCGCGGTTGCGGGCATAGTGTCTTGTTCCTTGTGCAGCAGCTACTTGAACGCTTCAATACCGGTGATGCTGGCGCCCACGATCAGGGTGTGAATATCATGGGTGCCTTCATAAGTTTTAACCGATTCCAGGTTGGCCATATGGCGGAAGATGGGGTACTCATCGGCAATGCCGTTCGCGCCCAGGATGTCCCGCGCGGTGCGCGCCACCTCCAGCGCCATGGCGGCGTTGTTGCGCTTGAGCATGGAAATATGCGCCGGCGTCGCCAGACCCTTGTCTTTAAGCCGGCCCACGTGCAGCGCCAGCAGTTGGCCATGGGTGATGCCGCTGATCATGCCCACCAGCTTTTCCTGTACGATCTGCCGCGCCGCGATGGGCTCATCGGCAAACTGCTTGCGAAAGCCGGCATACTGCAGCGCGGTGTCGTAGCATTGCATGGCCGCACCCACCGTGCCCCAGCCAATGCCGTAGCGCGCCTGATCGAGGCACTGCAGCGCGCTCTTGAGACCGGCCGTGCCCGGCAGCAAATTGCCGGCGGGAATATGGACGTCTTGCAGGGACAAGCTCGAGGTGACCGAGGCGCGCAGCGAGAACTTGCCGTGAATGTCTTCCGCGCGGAAGCCGGGCCGGCCGGTTTCGACCAGAAAGCCGCGAATCTTTTTGCCTTCTTCTTTGGCCCAGATGACCGCGACATCGGCGATGGATCCCGAAGTGATCCACATTTTCTCGCCGTTGAGAATGTACTCGTTGCCCACCTTGCGCGCCACCGTGCGCATGCCGCCAGGATTGGAACCAAAGTCCGGCTCGGTCAGGCCGAAGCAGCCAATCTTCTCGCCCTTCTGCATCGCCGGCAGCCAAGTGCTTTTTTGCTCGTCGCTGCCAAACTCATGGATCGGCCACATGGCGAGCGAGCTGTGGACGCTGACGAAGCTGCGCAGGCCGCTGTCGCCGCGCTCCAGCTCTTGCATGAGCAGGCCGTACTCGACCTGGCTCATGCCCACCCCGCCGTAGTCGTTCATGGTGGCGCCAAAAAAGCCCATGGCGGCCATTTCGGGAATCAACTCGCGTGGAAACCGGCCTTCGCGGGCGCACTCTTCGATGATGGGGATGATGCGCTCTTCCACCCAGCGGCGGGCGCTGTCGCGCACCAGGCGCTCGTTCTCGCTCAGCGCATCAGCGATACGCAAAAAATCAACATCGCGGAATTTCAGCATGTGGTGCCCAAGGCTTCAACTGTAGCAAACGCTACGGCTCAGCACCACCGCAGCTTGCGCTAGCCTAGTTGCGCCAGCCGCCGGGGGGACGGCGGTCGCGCTGGTTCATGTAGACGTCGAACTTGCGCTGCATTTGGCGGCGGCGCCAGCGGCTGTAGCCTTGCGTCAGGCCGAGGTTGGTGCCGCTCATGCGCAGGTAGAGGAAGGCGAACAGCATGCCGCCGAGATGCGCAAAGTGGGCGATGCCATCGGCGCCGGCGCCGTGCAGCGTAAAGAGGAACTCCAGTACGCCGTAGCCGAGCACCAGCCACTTCGCCTTGATCGCCACCGGCGGCAGCAGCAGGAAGACTTCGCGGTCGGGAAACAGCAGGCCGACGGCGAGCAAAATCCCGAAAACCGAGGCCGAGGCTCCGATCGTGTAGCTTTGGCTGGTGCTGAACCAGGTGTGCCACAGCACATCCACGATGGCGCCACCAATGCCGCTGATGAAATAGAGCTGGTAAAGCTTGCGCGCGCCCAGCTCTTCTTCCACCCACACGCCGAACATCCAGAGCGCGAACATGTTCCAGAACAAGTGCCAGAAGCTGGCGTGCAGGAACAGGTAACTGGCCAGGCGCCAAATTTCTCCGGCCATGACCCAGCCGGGCACGAGCGCAAACCACGTGATGAGATGAACGTTGAGCCAGCCGCTGACGAACTGCAGAATCCAGACCGCGGTGGTGACGATGACCAGGGCCTTCACGGCGCGGGTGAAGCCGGGGACGCTGAAGGAGTAGGAGGGCGGTGGCGTGGAGCGGTACGACATGGCGCAAGCGGTTAACTCTCATCAGTATAGCGGTGCCCTTACAATGAACGCAGATGGCCGATTTCGAGCGATATTCGCGCCAGATCCTGTTTGCTCCGTTGGGCCCGGGCGGCCAGCAGAAACTCGCAGCGGCGCGCGTGGCGATTGTGGGTTGCGGCGCTTTGGGCACGGCGCAAGCCGACTTGCTCGTCCGCGCGGGAGTGGGGGACTTGCTGCTGATCGATCGTGACTATGTCGAGCCCAGCAATCTCCAGCGGCAAACGCTTTTTGACGAGCAGGATGCCGCCGCCGGGCTGCCCAAAGCCGTGGCTGCTAAAGCCCGCCTGGAGCGCATCAACCGCGGCACCCATCTCGAAGCCGCGGTTACCGATCTCGAACCCGGCAACATCGAGCGCCTGCTCGCCGGCCGCGAACTGCTGCTCGATGGCACGGACAATCTCGAAACCCGCTATCTGCTGAACGATTTTTCCCTAGCGCGCGGCATTTCCTGGATCTATGGCGCCGCGGTGGCTGCGCGCGGCATGAGCTTCACCATCGTGCCGGGCGAAACCGCCTGCCTCGAGTGCCTGTTCTCCAGCCAGGAGGGCGACGCGCCGCTCACGGAGACCTGCGACACTGCGGGTGTGCTGGCCTGGACCGTGACCTGGGTGGCGGCGCTACAGGTTTCGGAAGCCGTCAAACTCCTGACCGGCAACCGAGCCGCGCTGCGGCGCACGCTAGCGACGGCTGATCTGTGGACGAACGATTTCCGCCAGCTTGCTGCGCCGGCCCGCGATCCGCAGTGCCGCACCTGCGCCCGCCGCGACTTCGTCCATCTGCGGGGCGAGCGCCACGCCGCGCTCACGCTCTGCGGCCGCAACGCGGTGCAGATTCACGAGCATCAGCATCCGCTGGAGCTGCCACAGTTGGCGGCGCGCCTGCGCCCGCACGGCATGGTGCGCAGCAATGATTTCGCCCTGCGCTTCGTGCCCACCACACCCCCAGGTCTCGAGCTAATGATTTTCCCCGATGGCCGTGCGCTCATCAAAGGCACCACCGAACCCGGCCTCGCCCGCTCCCTCTATGCGCGCTACGTCGGCGCCTAAGGTTTACCAATCGGCCACTTCGACGTCGGTCAGAGAGAAATCGTTCCCCTTGAACAGTAGCGGCTCGTTCAACGTCACCGAGGCTGCATAGGCACAGCAATCGCCCAGGTTCAATCGCGCCCGGTGCCGGCCTTTGCCGTAACGTCGCCAGGCTTCGTGTGCGGCGCGGATTTGGCCCTCATCGGCCGGGAGAATCTGGATCCCCAGTTCGGCGCGCAGGCCTTGGGCTTTGGTCACGCCGCTGGCGCTCTTCCGTGAGTCGACCACCACCAGCGTTTCCAGCCAATTGACCGCCGCCATCAGACGTACCGTCGCCGCCGACACGGCGGTCGTGAACCGGTCCGCCTCCGGTTCGCTCAACACGATCGCGACGAGCGCCGAGGCGTCAATGATCACTTGAACAGCCCGTTTTCGTCGTAGCCGAGGATTTCGTCTTCGCTGCGCGTATCGAGGACGGGCAAGGCGGCAATTTCGCGCTGCAGTTCATGCACCCGGCGCAGAATGCGCTGGCGGTGCTTTTCGTCACGAGCGCGTTCGCTCTCCAGCTTTTCGCGCAGGGCGGTCTTGACGGCCTCGGTCATGGTCTGATGGGTGACCTCGGCCAATTGCTGAGCGAGGGCGCGCACCTCCGCGTCTTTGATGTTGAGGGCGGGCATTTCTTCCTAATTGTAATACTTTCTTCCTAGTGCAGGACCGGGCCCAGCGCCCACCAGAACCCGGCGGCCACGACGGCGGCGGCGGGGATGGTCAGGATCCAGGCCCAGACGATGTTGCGGGCAACGCCCCAGCGCACGGCCGACAAGCGTTCGACCGAGCCGACGCCCACGATGGCGCCCGTGACGGTATGCGTCGTGGAGACCGGAATGCCGAGAGCGGTGCTGCCAAACAGCGCGATCGCGCTGGCGAACTCGGCGCAGGAACCGCCCACGGGCTTGAGCTTGGTGATGCGCGAGCCCATGGTGTGCACAATGCGCCAGCCGCCGGAGGCCGTTCCCAAGCCCATCGCCGTTGCCGCCATCAGGATGACCCACAAGGGCACCTTGAAGGTGGGAATGAAATGCGCCGTCACCAGCGCGGTGGTAACAATGCCCATGGTTTTTTGGGCGTCGTTGGTGCCGTGGGCGAGGCTGAGCAGCGCCGCCGACACCAGTTGCAGCTTGCGGAACAGCCGGTCCACGCGCATCGGGTGTGAGCGCCGGAAGGCCCATGAGGCCAGGATCATGAAAAACCATGCCAAGACCAGCCCCGTCGCGGGGCTGATGACGATGAAGGCCAGCGTCAGGATCCAGCCGCGGGCGATGATCGCGCCCCAACCCGCGGCGGCGATCGCGGCGCCGGCGTAGCCGCCCAACAGGGCATGGGTGCTGCTGGTGGGCAGCGCCAGCCACCAGGTCAGCAGATCCCAGACGATGGCGCCAATAAGGCCGGCCACCACCACGCGCTCGTTCACCAGCGATAACTTCACCATGCCGTGACCGACCATGGCGGCTACGCCCGTGCCCAGAAAAACCGCCGCGATGAAGTTGAAGACGGCCGACCAGGCCACGGCCACGCCGGGCGTGAGCACGCGCGTGGAAACGACGGTGGCGATGGAATTGGCGGCGTCGTGAAAGCCGTTCAGAAAATCAAAGCAGAACGCCGCGATGACAATGATGATAATGACGTGCAGGGTGCTCATGCGGCGGCTCGCACCGCTAGGCGGCCTTGAGCACGATGGTTTCGATCACGTTGGCGACGTCTTCGCATTTATCCGTGGCCAGCTCCAGGACTTCGTAGAGTTCTTTTTGCTTGATCAGCGAGATGGGGTTCGAGGCTTTCTCGAACAGCATGCCGATGCCGGCGCGGGAAATGCGGTCGGCCTCGTCCTCCAGGCGGTTGATCTCGATGCAGTGCTTCAGGATGCCATCGGGCCGCTGCAACAGCGCCAGCGCCGCGGCGATTTCCCGCACCTGGGCGGCGAGCACCTTCCCGAGCTCCTGCGCGCCGGGCGGCAAGACCGCGATCTTGTAAATCACGATGCGCATGGTGGTGGCATCGATCAGGTCGAGGACATCGTCCAGCCGCGAGCTCAGGGTGTGGATGTCTTCGCGATCGAAGGGAGTGATGAAGGTCTGATTGAGTTTGGTGATGATCTGGTGAGTCAGGGTATCGGCCTTGTGTTCGAGGGCCTTGATTTCCCCTGCCCGCAGAGGTGCTTCGGCAATGTCGGCGAGCGCCTTGTTGAGCAAATCCGCGCCCTCGATGAGCATGGCGCCCATCTGCTCGAACATAGTGAAGAACTTTGCTTCCCGCGGCAGGAATCGCATGGTTGACTCAGTATAGCGGGTGAAGTCGCCGGGCCGAAGCGGAGCCGGGGCGTAGGGGTCCCCGGCGCAGCGGTTTTGCGGCCTTGGAGAGCGGGCCGCGTGGCGAAGCCACGCTGGATGCCCGCGATTAGTAAAATGAACCTGTGCAGACCCTGTTGCCTCCTGCCGCGTCGCGCCGGCATCCACGCCTGCGCCAGACGGCGGCCTACCTGGTGGCCACCGAGACCCACACCTACGCCAGCGCGGTGGCGGCGTATGCGCTGCTGTCGTTTTTCCCCTTTATTGTTCTACTGCTCACGCTCACGCGCGATTTCCTGCAGAATGAGCGGCTGTATCACAGCCTGATCGAGCTGCTGCGCGCCTATCTGCCGGTGGCCGAAACGGTGGATTTACCCACGCAGAGCTTCATCATCCGCAACCTGCAGTTGATCGTCGAACACCAGCGCGCGGTGCAGGTGGCTTCGCTGCTCATCCTGCTGGTGACCTGCACCGGGGTGTTCATGCCGCTGGAAGTGGCGCTCAACCGCATCTGGGGCGTGCTGCGCAACCGCAATTACCTGAGTAACTGGGCGGTGTCGATTGTGCTGGCGTTTTCCTGCGGCCTGCTGGGCATGCTTTCGGCCTCGCTGACTTCGCTGACGGAAACCTATTCCGCCCGCCTCTACCGCTTCCTCAGCCACGCCACGCTGCTGCAAAAACACCCGGTTTCGCTGGACGTGTTCTCGATTGCGGCGGTGCGCGTGAGCGCCGTGCCCTTCACCATCGCCATTTTCTTTTTAGTCTACTGGTGGCTGCCCAACCGGCGCGTGCCGGTGCGCCGGGTGCTGCCGGCGGCGATCATCGCGGGACTGCTCTGGGAAGCGTCGAAATACATCTACATCCTGCTGCTGCCGTTGCTCAATTTTCAGGACCTGTACGGCCCCTTCGCCATCTCCGTGACGCTGCTGCTGTGGGCGTATGTCTCGGCGCTGATCCTTTTGTTTTGCGCGGAGGTGGCGGCGCCGCTGCCGGAACGCGGCACGCAGCTCGAAATTTGCTTCGAAGCCACGGCTGCGGGGGCAGAATCTTCCGAGCCACTCCCAGCGGATTCGCTCGCACCCGCGGCCCAGCCGATTCGCCGCTCCTGAAGGGGAGATTAGTGCACTGGCGCGCTATTTGCTTGTGTGCCATTTTCGCCACATTCTGTGGCTTTCGCTCTAAGCTTTTCCCCTTGACGCGGCACAGGATTTTCTCCGATGATGCCCATCAGCTTGTGCGCTACAATCATTCGCCCACAAGATGTATGGTTAATAGGGAGATGTCGAATGTCTGAATCTGTGCCGGAGCCGGTCACCCGTTCTGCTGTAAACACCAAGCTGGAAACGCTCAAAACTCCAATTGTCCGCCGGGGAACAGGCCTCAGCCTGCGCCGGCACTTTACCTCGGCGCAGCAGTCGCCGTACGAGCAGGTGCAGTGGGAAAAGCGTTCGGCGCTGATTCAGAACGAAAAGGGCGAGACCATCTTCGAGCAGAAGGATATCGAGGTGCCGCGCGACTGGTCGCAGACGGCCACCAACATCGTGGCCTCGAAATATCTGCACGGCAAACTGCATGCGCCGGAGCGGGAAAACAGCGTCCGCGCCCTGGTGGCGCGCGTGGCGGAAACCATGCGCGACTGGGGCGTACAAGGCGGCTACTTCCACACGCCTGAAGACGCCGCCATCTTCCACGACGAGCTGGTGCATCTGCTGGTCACGCAGCGAGCGGCCTTCAACTCTCCGGTCTGGTTCAACTGCGGCGTCGATCGCATCGAGCCGGAATCGTCGGCGGCCAATTGGTTCTGGGATGAAAACCAGAGCCGGCCCGAGTTTGGCGTCATCGGGTATCGTAAGCCCCAGTGCTCGGCCTGCTTCATCAACTCCGTCAACGACTCGCTGGACAGCATCCTGACGCTGGCGAAAACGGAAGGCATGCTATTCAAGTGGGGTTCGGGAACCGGCACCAACCTTTCGCCCATCCGCAGCTCGACCGAGCAACTTTCTGGCGGCGGCACGGCCAGCGGTCCGCTCAGCTTCATGCGCGGGTTTGACGCTTTCGCCGGCGTGATCAAGTCCGGCGGCAAGACGCGGCGAGCCGCGAAGATGGTGGTGCTGAACGTCGACCACCCTGACGTCGAAGAGTTCATCTGGTGCAAGGCCAAGGAGGAGCGCAAGGCGTGGACGCTGGTGCAGGCGGGCTACGACGCCGCGCTCGATGGGGAAGCGTATTCCTCGATCTTTTTCCAGAACGCCAACAATAGCGTTCGTGTCACCGATGAATTCATGCGGGCCGCCGAGGCCGACGAGCCTTTCCAGCTCCGCCGCGTTGCCGGCGAGCGCAAGGGCGAGGCCATTAAAACCGTCGATGCCAAAGGTCTGCTGCGGCAAATCGCGGAAGCAGCCTGGCAGTGCGGCGATCCGGGCATGCAGTACGACACCACCACGAATCGCTGGCACACCTCCAAGAACACGGCGCGCATCAACGCCAGCAATCCCTGTTCGGAGTACATGTTCCTGGACGATTCGGCCTGCAACCTGGCCTCGATCAATCTGAACAAGTTCAATGGTCCCGGCGGGTTCGATGTCGCCGGCTATCGCCAGGCGATCGACATCCTGATCACCGCGCAGGAGATCATCGTCGACAACGCCAGCTATCCGACGAAGCGCATCACCCAGAACTCACACGACTACCGGCCTCTCGGCCTGGGCTACGCCAACCTCGGCGCCCTGTTGATGTCGAATGGATTGCCGTACGACAGCGATGCCGGCCGGGACTTCGCCGGCGCTCTCACCGCCATCCTGTGCGGCCAGGCCTATTACCAGTCGGCGCGTATCGCCGAGGCCCTGGCCACGCCCGACCGCAGCGGTGCATTTGCCGGCTTTGCCGCCAACCGCGAGCCGATGCTGGATGTCATCCGCATGCATCGCGCCGCGGTCAACAACCTCAACCCACGCAATGCCCCCGAGCCGGTTCTGGCCGCGGCGCGGCAGTGCTGGGATGAGGCGCTGGAGCAGGGCTCCCGTCACGGTTACCGCAACGCTCAGGTCACCGTGCTGGCGCCTACAGGCACCATCGGTTTCATGATGGATTGCGATACGACCGGCATCGAGCCCGACCTGGCGCTGGTCAAAGAAAAAAAACTGGTGGGTGGCGGCCGGATTAAGATCGTCAACCAGAGCGTGGACAAGGCGCTGCTCCGTCTGGGCTATTCGGCGCAGCAGACGCACGACATGCTGGAGTTCATCGACGCTACCGGCACTGTCGAAGGCGCGCCGCATTTGAAGGCCGAGCATCTGGCGGTGTTTGACTGCTCCTTTAAACCCGCCAACGGCACCCGCAGCATTCACTACTCGGGTCACGTGCGCATGATGGCGGCGGCACAACCGTTCCTGTCGGGCGCCATTTCGAAGACCGTCAATCTGCCGGAAAATGCGAGCGTTGACGACATCGTGCAGGTTTATACCGACGGCTGGAAACTGGGGCTGAAGGCGATTGCCATTTATCGTGACGGCAGCAAGAAAGTTCAACCGCTCTCAGCGGCCGGGAAGAAATCTGAGCCGGGCGCGGCGCTACAGCCGGCGCTGAGTGTGCCGGAAACCGTTCCATCGGCCCACCCCTATCGCCGCCGCTTGCCCGAGGAGCGCCGCTCGCTCACCCATAAGTTCAAGGTCGGTGGCCATGAAGGTTACATCACCGTGGGCATGTATGAGGACGGTCAGCCGGGTGAGATTTTTGTCACCATGGCAAAAGAGGGCTCAACCATCAGCGGTTTGATGGACAGCTTCGCCACCGCGATCTCGCTGGCGTTGCAACACGGCGTGCCGCTCAAGCTGCTGGTCGACAAGTTTTCGCACACCCGCTTTGAACCCAGCGGCTGGTCGGGTAATGAAGAGATCGGCTACGCCAAGAGCATCATGGATTATCTGTTCCGCTGGATGGGGCTGCGTTTTCTCGATCATCAGCCTCCGGCGCCGCGCGGCGTCGAGGACCTGCACGGTGATCGCGGCGAAGCCCAGGAGCGGCTTGAAACCGCCGGCCAGATCCCGCTGATCACGTCGGGAGCCCCGGCGACGTCGATCGATGCGCCGCCCTGTCATAATTGCGGCAGCATCATGGTGCCTAACGGTTCCTGCTACAAGTGCGTGAATTGCGGCGAGACCAGCGGCTGCAGCTAGCGGCTCACGCCGCTCTTAGCCGGGGCTACGCCCCGCGCAAACCTGCCACTGGCAGGTTTGCTCCGTTGGTCGGCTCCCCTTCGTTCTTCGGCGCCAAGGCCGGGAGCGAACGTTACGTTTCAGCTTGGCTTAAGGAAACGCCGCAGACGGCGGGCAAATTCGCCCTAGCTGACGAAACTTCCGGCACCCGGAGCGACCGGTTTCGCGTCCAATCGGGTATGCGGAAAATTGTGTCCGTGTTTCTCCTCGCGACGGTGGCATTGGCCGGTGTGCTCTCGGCGACGCCACCGCCGCTGCCGGTGTTGGGTCAGCCGCTGCCGGCGATTGCCGGGCAGGCGCTGACCGGCCGCCGCCAACTCGAACAAGCGGGCGTGAGCGTGCGTCAATATCAAACTCCGCGCGGCGTGACGCTGCGGGCCTATGCCAGTGCGAACGGGGTGGTCTTCGGCATGGCGTGGCAAGGTCCGGTGCCGCCGGACCTGGAATCGCTGCTGGCCAACAATTATGCCGCCTATCGAAAAGCGGCCAGCGAACAGCGTCATCGCGGCCCGGTAACGATCGCTGCCGGCAATCTGGTGGTCCAATTGAGCGGCCACATGCGAAACCTGCGCGGCCGTGCCTTTTTGACCGATAAGATCCCCGCGCAGCTTTCTGCGGCGGTGGTGCGCTAAATGAAAATATTCACTCGCTACGCCTGGGTCGCGGTTCTGCTTCTTCCTCTGGCCGCCTGCGGCGGCGGCGGCGGCGGCAGTTCGAGCTCCGGCGGCGGTGGCGGCGGAGGGAGCACGCCGCCACCGATCAACCAGGTGGCCATTGTCGCCAACGCCGGCGTCGTCAACGACTACACCAACGGTCTGTTTACCAGCGTGACCGTATGCGTGCCGGGCACAACCAATTGCACCACGGTGGACAATGTGCTGGTGGATTCCGGATCGTATGGCCTGCGTCTGCTCGATTCCGCGCTGGCCAGCCTGCCGCTGAAGTTCAACAATGCGCCAGACGGAAAACCGTTAGGCGAGTGCACGGCCTATGTTGCGACCTACAACTGGGGCCCGGTTGCCAACGCCGACGTCAAGCTGGGCGGAGAAACCGCAGCGAATGTGCCCGTCCAGGTCATGGGAGTATCCGGTTTCCCCGGAGCGCCCAGCGCCTGCACCGCCGGCGGCCTGACGGAAAACGATACGCAGCAGTCGCTCGGCGCCAACGGCATCCTGGGTGTGGGCGTGTTCCGTTACGATTGTGGCGGTGCGTGCAGCTCGGATCAGGGTGGTGATCCCAAGAACATCCCGCCGATCTATTTTTCGTGTCCTTCCACCGGCTGTACAGCGGCGCTGATCCCCTTGGCCGAAGAGGTACAAAACCCGGTCAGCGTATTCCCACAGGACAACAACGGCGAGCTGATTACGCTGCCGGCGGTGCCGGCTTCCGGCGCCATCTCGGCCAAGGGCACCATGACGTTTGGCATTGGCACCCAGTCCGACAACCAGCTCACCGGAGAAGTCGTACTCGGCGCCGACGGCTACGGCAACTTCCAAACCGCCTTTCAGGGCAAGACCTATTACAACTTCAGCCAGGCGATTGGCTCCGTTATCGATTCGGGCTCGAACGCCAACTTCTTCCTGGACGCTACGACCTTGAACATTACGCAGTGCACGGGCGGCAATTCCGGCTTTTACTGCCCCGGCGGCACCAGCCCGATCAGCTACACGGCAACTAACCTGAGCGCGGACGGTACGACGAGCATCACGGCGGCCTGGGACGTCGCTGACGCGCAAACGCTGTTCAATACCGGCAACTGGGCGTTTGACAATCTGGCCGGCCCGAACCCCGGCAGCTTTGACTTCGGGCTGGCGTTCTTTTTTGGTAAAACAGTGGTCATTGGTCTGAACGGTGCTCAGGCGAAGTCGAACGGAACGACGCACGTTGGTCCGTTTTACGGGTACTGATTCGCCGTATACTCACGGCATGACCGGGCGTAAGGCTGGAGTCACGGTAGGTCTGGGTTTAGCGTTGGTGTGTGCGCTGGCGCTCACGCAGGCACCCACGCGTCCTAATCCTTATCCCGGCGGGGATCACCCCGCCGGGCGCGCGGACTGGTTCATGCGCTTCCGGCAGTCACGCGATGCGCTGCTGCCGGCGGTGCATCGCTACCGCGCTTACGAGCACGCGCTGCGGCTGCCGGTCGTGCAGCCGGGCGTGCGCCGGCGCCAATTCGCGGCGGCTGGCGCGGCGACGCTGCCGGTGTTTGGCAGCAATTGGACGGAGCTGGGGCCGCGGCCGGAAAGCGATCCGAATTTCGGCAACGTCGCCGGCCGCCTGACCGCCATCGCGGTGGACACCAGCAAAGACCCGACCGGCAACATGGTGTATCTGGGCGGCGCTGACGGTGGCCTGTGGTATTCGACCAATGCGCTGTCAGCCACCCCGACCTTTACACCCATTGGCGACAATCTGCCCAGCCTCGCCATCGGCAGCATCGCGCTCGATGACTCGACCACCCCCACCACCATTTACGTGGGCACCGGCGAACCCAACCTGAGCCAGGACAGCTACTACGGCGACGGCATCTTCAAATCGACCAACGGCGGCCAAACCTGGACAACGGGCAGCGGCGTTGATTTTTTGGGCAGTGCGGTGTCGCGGTTGCTGGTCGATCCGGCCAATCCTCAGGTTCTGCTGGCCGCCATGACCGAAGGTGGCGTCTATGTGGACGATACGCTGACCCCTTCCGTGCCCGCGATCGGCATCGTCCGTTCTGCCGACGGCGGCACCACATGGACGCAGGAGTCCAGCGGCGCCTCGGGCACCGACATCGTTTACGATCCTGCCGATAAGGCCTTCTATGCGGCCATCCGCGCCAAAGGCTTCTATCGCTCCGTCGATGACGGCGTGACCTGGTCGCTGCTGCCGGCGCCGTTTACCGTGTCGCGGCAAACCTTTTACCGCGCCTCACTGGCCGTGCGCGGTACGACCCTGTTTGCGCTCATCACCGACAGCAAGGGCTTCCCCTCGAGCTCTACCGACTGCAGCGGCTGCGCGGGGCTCATGCAATCGGGCAACGAGGGTCAGAGCTGGATCGCGCTCAATCTGCCCGCCAATCTTTACGGCGGCAACAATCAGGGCACCTACGATCAGTACCTCGCGGCGCCGCCCGATACGTCGCAGTTGATTGTCGCTGGCATCGATACCTGGCTCGGGGCAGCCGGCTCGAACAACGCGCTGACGTGGACGAACCTGACCAACTCCTACACCGGCGGCACAGTGCATCCGGATGAGCATGCGATTGTCTGCCTGTCCGCGACGCAATGGATTACGGCCAACGACGGCGGCGCCTGGAGCACTGCGAACGCCGGCGCGAGCTGGACGAACATGAATGCCACTCTGGGCACGATTCAGTTCTATAGCATCAGCGCCGTGCCGGGCGCGCCCGGCTCGGTACTGGGCGGTTCCCAGGACAATGGCACGGTACTGGTTAGCAGCAGCGCCACGCAGACCTGGGTCAATAAGTTCGGCGGCGATGGCGGCCACACCGCCATCAATCCAGCCAATCCCAGCCAGTTCTTCACCGAGAATTACGGCATCTCGCTGGCGTACTCGCCCAACAGCGGTGTGGGCTGGTTCCCCGTGGTCACTGACAGCACCATCACCGACAAGGGGGAGTTCTACATTCCCTACATACTGGCGCCCTCCGATCCCAGCTCCATCTACCTGCTGACGCAGCGCGTCTGGAAGGGCCCGGCGGCGCCCGCCACGCCCGGCGCCGGCTGGGCGGCGATCAGCCCCAGCCTCATCCATCCGGATGGCAACGTGCTCACCGGCAGCAACGATGATCTGACCGCGCTGGCGGCCGCGCCCCATGCGCCCAACGTGCTCTACGCCGGCGCCTATGATGGCTCGCTCAGCGTCTCTACCGACGCCACCAATACTCTGACGCAGCCCACCTGGGCTGAAATCCAGCAGCCCGCGGTGCCCTTCGCCGGGCCGGTCTCTGCCATCGCCGTCAGCCCCGTGAGTCCGCAGACGGTGTACTGGGGCTTCGGGTTTCTCGGCGCCAACGCCGAGCTGTTCAAGAGCACCGACGGCGGTCAAACTGCGGTCAGCATCGCCGGCGATCTGCCCGGCGTTCCCATCAACGCCATCGTGGTCGATCCGGCGGTGCCCAACAACATCTATGTCGCCACCGACGTGGGCGTTTTTCTGGCGACCGATGGCGGCGCGGCGAACGAGCAATGGTCGCGCCTGGGGAGCAATCTTCCTGCTGCCGCGGTTCTTAGCCTGGCGCTAACGCGCACTAACGATTCCAATCCGGTTCTGATTGCCGGCACGCATGGCCGCGGCGCCTGGAGCATACCCGCCGCCGCGCCCGCCGGCTTCTCCTTCGCCGCCTCGCCCGCGCTGCCGGTGGTTGTGCCCGGCGTCGACAGCACGCAGGTCACGCTGCATCCCACTTTCGCCGATGGCTTTGCCGGCCCTGTCACCTGGGCCTGCTCGAGTACTGCCGGCCTGAAGTGCAGCTTCTCGGCAGCGGCGTCAACTTCCGGCAGCGGTGACGTCACGGTAACCGTCAGCGGTCTCGCCGGTGCCGCTGCCTCAGCGAAGCTGCCGCTCACGGTCACTGCGACCGCTGGCACGGCCACGTTTTCCGAGCAGCTCACCCTCGCCAACGACGGCGATTTCAGCTTGGCGGCCTCGCCCACAACCCTCACAATTTCCAACGGCCAAAAAGGCTCCGTTGGCCTGAACTTCGCCGTCTCCTACGGCCTCAATCTCAATGTGGCTATTTCCTGTAGCGGCTTGCCCGCCGGCTATACGTGCCAAACTGCCTCACCCGTAGCCATCACCAACGGCACGACCGCCACGCTGACGATTGCGCCCGCTGTGGGCGCTTGGGTCGCGGCGCCTACGCCGCAGCGGAGCCCTGGCAGTGCGACGTGGCTTTGGCTGCTCGCTGCGGCTGCTTTGCTCGCCTCAGGTCTCGTAGCACGCCGGCGCAAGCCCCTGCTTGCGGGTCTCGCGCTGCTGCTGCTGGCAAGTGCGGCTTGCGGCGGCAGCAACAATCAAATTCGGTCTGTCCAAACCAATAGCTCGGTCACCATCACCGCAACCGACTCCGCCGCTGGCGCCGGCCATACGCTCTCGCACACCGTGACCCTGTTGCTCACCGTCAATTAGCGAGGATTTTCTCCAGCTTTACCGAGCCCGTGGAGTCGATTTCAGAATCTGAGGTCGCCGCCTGTGGGCTCGGCCCGATGAACTGCAACTGCATGCTGCTGTGCGTCTGACTGCTGGTCGCGAGAAGCACCCCGTCGGCAACGCGATACACCGAGTTCGCGGTGGTTTTGGTGCTGAAGCGGCCGAGCGGCACCAGGCCCTGGCTAGCCAGCTTCTGCGAGTCCGGCAGCGAGCCGGGCGGTAAATTGGCGCTGCCGGTCGAGTCCACGGCGATCGCCGCGGTCCGGTCGCCGTGCTCGCTGCCCAGCGCGGCCAACCGGCAGCGCAGCGTTAGCGGCATCGAAATCGTGGTGGTCGGAATTGCGCGCTCGCGCGTGCGCGTCCATTGCGCGCCCACGGCCACCGGCCGGCGGGGCAGCACATCGTTGCGCGTCAGTTCGCTCAGCATATCCGCCGGCTGATCGTAGTGGTCGCCGGGTTGGCGGAACACGGTGCTGAATACGCCGTTCACCACCCGGAAGAGCGCCGGTTTCATAGCCACGGCCGCTTGATCTGTCGCCGCTGCCTGCTTCTCCAGCCCCGCTTTTTGCGCCGCATTGTCTGCCCTGACGGTGGTGCTGTATTTGTTGAAGCGCGCCGCGATCTCAAAATCGTTCGTAGTTGCGCCCGGCAGCACATGCAACTGTGCTTCCGCCTGCGTCACCAGCGTGGCGTGCAGGGCCGCGCCCGGGCCGGTGCGGGTGGTGATTTTGGTGGTGGCGGAGATCGAGTAAACGAGCCAGGAATTGGGCGTATAGGTCGTAGCCAGACGGACGGTCTGCGGCGCCTGCGCCATGGCGCCCAGTGTGAGCAGGGTTCCGGCGACTATAATGGCCTTGCGCGTAAGCATTAAGGGGATTCTCTCATGCCTGCAGCACGCAACATTCTGATTACAGGCGCCTCCGGAGGACTCGGCGGTGCGGTGGTTGCGGCCTTTACTGCCTCCGGCGACCACATCACCGCAGCTTCTCACCCTGACTTCGACCTCACGCAGCCCGCCGCTGCCGCGCGCGCCGTCGCTGCCGCCGGCTCGCCGCTGCAGGTTCTGGTTCACCTGGTCGGCGGCTTTGCCGGCGGCACCAGCGTAGCCGAAACCGGCGATGAGATTTGGCGCCGTATGATGACTCTCAACCTCGACGCGGCCTTTTATACCGTGCGCGCGGCGGTGCCGGCCATGCTCGTCCGGCCCGGAGGCCGCATTGTGCTCATGGGTTCGCGCAACGCGGTCGCGCCCGCCGCCAAGCTGGCCGCCTACAACGTCGCCAAAGCCGGCGTGGTCGCGCTCGCCCGCACCGTCGCGCTCGAAGTCGCTGCGCGCGGCGCCACCTGCAACGTGATTCTGCCCAGTGTCATCGACACGCCCGGCAATCGCGCCGCCATGCCCAAGGCCGATCCCGGCAAATGGGTGCAGCCGTCGTCGATTGCGGCGCTGATTCACTGGCTCGCCAGCCCCGCTGCCGCCGACATCAATGGCGCCGTCATTCCCATTTATGGCCAGTCCTGAATCGCCCGCCATCCGCAACGTGTCGGACACCGCGCTCTGGGTGGCCATGTATCGTGCGCTCGAGAGCGAGCGGCCGGACGCCCATTTCCGCGACCCCTACGCCCGCGCGCTTGCGGGCGAACGCGGCGCCCGCATCGCCGCTCAGCAAACCGAGGCGACCAAGCATTCCTGGTCGTTTGTCGCCCGCACCGTCCTGGCTGACCGCCTCATAGCCGAGCATCTCGCCGCCGGCGCGGACATGGTGATCAATCTCGCCGCCGGCCTCGACACCCGCCCCTATCGCCTCGATCTGCCGGCAACCCTGCGCTGGATCGAAGTCGATTTGCCACCGCTGCTCGACTACAAAGAATCCATCCTTGGCAATGCCACGCCGCGTTGCCAGCTTCAGCGCGTGCGCTGCGACTTGGCCGACGCTTCCGCGCGCCAGGCTCTCTTCGCCATGCTCAGCCGCGAAGCAAAACGGGTGCTGATCCTGACCGAGGGCCTGCTGATCTATTTCCCGCCGGATGCGGTCGCCTCGCTCGCCCGCGATCTCGCCGCCTGCGCGAGCTTTCACGATTGGGTGATTGATCTCGGCAGTCCCGGCCTGCTGCGCATGATGCAAAAAACGATGCCGGCCGGCGCCGGTGCTGTCTTTCGCTTCGCGCCCGCCGAAGGCCCTGAGTTCTTTCGCCCCGCGGGCTGGCGCGCGGCCAGCGTTCATCCCATCATCCGCGCTGGCCTCCAGCTTCATCGTCTCCCGAACTGGCCCCTGCGCCTCGCCGCTATCATGCCTCAGACCCATCCCGGCAATGGCCGCCGCCCCTGGTCCGCCGTCTGCCACCTGACCCGCTGACCCCTGACCCCTGTACCCTGTTCATATGCAGCTTGCAGCCTCCATTGCGCTGATCGGCGGGTTGGTGTTCCTGGCTCACCTGTTCGCGCACATTTTCAGCCGCACGCGCATCCCCGACGTCCTCTGGCTGCTGCTGATCGGCGTGGCACTCGGGCCAGTGCTGCATTGGATCGGACCGAAATCCTTTGGCGTGGTTGGCCCTGCGTTCGTCTCCATCACGCTGGTGCTGATTCTGTTCGAGAGTGGCCTCTCGCTCCAGTTCAACCGCTTGCGCCGCGCACTGCCCGGCACCTTGGCGCTATCGACACTCAGCTTCGTTGGCGAAGCGGCCATCGTGGCCGCGGCCACGGCTTGGCTGACGCCGCTGGGCATCTGGCTGGGTGCATTGCTCGGCGTGATCATCGCCGGCAACTCGCCGACCGTGATCGTGCCGCTGGCCAAGGGCCTGAAGATGGGCGACCGCGCGCACGACATCCTCTTTTTGGAATCGGCGCTCGGCGACGTGGTCAGCATTGTGCTGGCGCTGGCGCTGCTCAATTTCCACGCCAATGGTTGGGGCCAATGGGTGCTGACGGCAGGCCACTTTGCGCTGGGCTTTGGTGGCGCTATTTTGATCGGCGCCATTGGCGGCTTGGTATGGGCTGTGGCGCTGCGCAAGACGCGCGGTCTGCAAAACCCCATGTTCACCACCCCGGCGTTCGTCTTCCTCATCTATGGCGGCACGGAGCTGGTGCATGCCAACGGAGCGATTGCCGCGCTGGCCTTCGGCATTGTCCTGGGCAACGTGGAGCACACGCCGCTGGTGCGCGAAGCCTTGCCTGCCACCGGCCTCAACCAGGCGGAGATGGGGTTTTTGGGCGAAATCATATTCCTGCTGAAGACGTTTTTCTTTGTCTACATCGGACTTTCGGTCAACTTCTCTGATCTCAACTGGCTGCTGTTCGGCGGCCTGCTCACGCTGCTGCTGCTCATTCCGCGCATCCCCGCGGTGCGCCTCACCCTCCGCCATCGCGTTCCCACGCGCGACGCCTCGATGTCGGCCTGCATGGTCGCCAAAGGCCTCGCCGCCGCCGTCCTCGCCGCTCTGGTGGTTGAGCAATCACTGCCCGGCGCCGATGCCCTGCAGGCCATCATCTACTCGATGATCTTCTTCGGCGTGGTGGTGACGTCGATTCTGGTCTTCCTCGCCAACCAGCCCTTCGGCGCGCGGCTGATGGCCTGGCTGCTCGGGCGGCAGCCGGAAGCGATATCGACGCCTGATCTCAAAGCTCGCGCCGCCGACTAATAGTTTCACGAGTGCAGGAAATTGCGGAACTGCGCCGGAGTGCCGTTGTAGCCAGGGAAGACGCCGGTGAGATCGCGGGCGCCCAAGTGCCGGACCACGGCTTCCCCCAGCACCGCGCGGAAGTCGGTGGTGACGGCCAGGTCGCGGTCCTGGTAGAGCTGGGCGGACGCGAGACCCGGCCAGTCGCCGTAGACTTTGCCGCCGCGCACAGCGCCGCCCAGCACGAACATTACGTTGGCGTGGCCATGGTCGGTGCCGCGATTGCCGTTTTCATGCACAGTGCGCCCAAACTCGGACATGGTGACCAGCACGACGTCCTGCTGGCGCGGGCCGAGATCGGTCCAGAAGGCACGGATGGCGTCGGCGAAGCCGCGCAGATGAAATGCCAGTTGGCCCTCGGCGCCGCCTTCGTTGACGTGGTTGTCCCAGCCGCCCACGTCGGCAAAGGCGACCTGCACGCCCACATCGGCTTTGATCAACTGGGCCAGTTGGCGGAGGCTGTTGCCCAACGGTTGATTGGGGTACTGTGCGGCTGCTGCAGGACGATATTGCCGCGGGTCGAGCTGCTGCACCATGCGCAGCGCCTGGAAAGTATCGCGGCCGGCGGAGGCAAGCAGGGCATCGCCGGCGTGGTCGTACATGGCGGCAAAACCGGCCGCCAGTGGCCCGCCACCGTAGCGGAACTGGTTCAGATTGTGAATCGCCACCGCGGGCACGTGACCCTGCAGGGTAAGCGGCAACTCGGCGCCGATGGCCACCGCGCGCAGCGGCGAGCGATCCATGCGCGGATCCAGACCCAGAGCGCGGTTCAGCCAGCCGCTGTCGGTTGACTTGTTGCCCGGCGTGCCCGACTCCATGTAGTCCTGGGCGTCAAAATGCGAACGCGAAGGATCAGGGGAGCCGGCGGCCTGCACCGCCGCCAACTGGCCCTCCGCCCAGAGCGGCTGGAGTGCCGCCAGCGCCGGGTGCAGCCCGAACAGCGGGCCAAGCTTGATCACTGCGGTCTCGGGCACGGCGATGGTCGGTCGCAAGTCATAGTAAACGCGCTCACCGTGCGGAATCACCACGTTGAGGCCGTCGACCGCGCCGCGCTGGAAGATGGCGACCAGCACTTTATTCCGGCCCGCCAGCTCGCTTGCCCACGCCGAGCGACCCAGCCAGGCGGGAACCATGCCCACGCCCACCATCGCCAAGGCCGAATCCTTCAGGAAAATGCGCCGCGTAAGCTTCATGGCTGTCACCGCTTCTGGAATTCCGGCGAGCCCAGCAGGAGCGCTGCAAGCTGCCGGCGGTTTTTGGCATCCCGCAGTCCGGAGGCGACGGCGGGGTTGGGTGTTTGCTGCAGGATACTCTGCGCGAATTCCGCATCGCTGCCCAGCGTGTTCAAATCTACCTGAACGCCAGGGATCTGGTTCGCGGCCAGGCGCGTGGCGAACTGCATGCGCGCAACCAGGCCGCTGGTGGAAAGCCATTGCGCGCCGTCGTTGCTGTAGCCGGTGGGTGGCTCCTTGGCGTAGAGCGGTTCGCCCATATTGGCGATGGCGCGGCTCAATGCCAGCGGATTGGTGACCTCGGCCCCCAGCGCGCGTACCGACGAGACGACCACCTGCAGCGGCGATTTCATCTTGCCGCGCCCCGCGGCTGCCTGCCAGAACTCTGGCGAGTTAAGCAGGGTCTCCATGACTTTGCGCAGGTCGCCATCGGACTGCAGCCAGGTCGTCGTCATGCGCGCCACCAGCTCCGGGGGCGGATTGTCGGCCACAAAACGCTGTGCCAGCTCGAAGGAGACGTGCCGCGCGGTTGCCGGGCTGCGGGCCAGCATGGCGAGCACTTGCAGGCCATCGGACATGCCGCCGCCGGCAGGTATGGTGACGCCCAGCACCACTTTGGGCGCGTGATCGTGCAGCCGGTCGTTGTAATAGAACTCAGCCAGGCGTCCCGGCTGGCGGATGGTCCAGCCGGTAAAGCAATGCGCCACGGCAATCACGTCCTGCTGTGTGTAGCCGCCATTCACACCCAGCGTTTGCAGTTCCATCAGCTCGCGGCCGTAGTTCTCGTTGATGCCGCGCTTATTGACGCCCGGATCCACCGATTGCCAGTTGTCGAGGTAGAACATCATCGCCGGAGTTTCCGCGGTCGCCACCAGCAGATCGCGGAATTTGCCCAGCACATGCGGCCGGATGGCCGCGCGCAAATAGCTCGCGATCAACTCGCTGTCATTGCCTTTGCGGATGTAGACGTTGAAATGGTTGAACCAGAAGTCGGTGAGCACGTCCTGAAGCTGGCGGTTGGAGTAAACCGCGCGCAGCACCTTGGCGGAGGTCAGGTCGAAAGCGGGCACCTGCTGGGGCCGCTGGTCGTAGATCAACTGGCGCGCTTCGGCAAGGGGCAGCCAGGGCGCCATGCGATTGGCTTCGGCCGGCGCCAGCGCCAGTGCCTGCTGCTGCCGGACGCGGGCAGGCAGTGCCATGAATGCCGCCGCCGCGGTGCGTGGCGCCGTTGCTGCCAGCGCCGGTTTATGCGCAGCCGTAGGATGCTGGAATTGCCCGATTTCACGCTGCACGATTTGGTGCAGCAGAGGATCACGCGGCAGAGGCCGCCGGCCCTGGGCCATTTGCTGCAGCGCCTGGGGCGGCGGATAGGCGGCAATGATCTGCGAGGGTGTCTCCCGCAGCGTCGCCAAGGGCCGCAGGAGGGCCGTGAGCTGTGGGTTTTCGGGAATACTTTGCGGGTGGAGCTGCTGCTCGATCCAACGCTGGAGGCCAATTCTTTCCACTGCCTGCACCTGCCCCGGCTCAATGCCCCAGGTCAACCGGTTCAGCGCCGCGACGATTCTGCCCTGCTGCGCGCTCGCCTGCGGCAGCGCAACCGCCGCCAGCAGCAGCCAAACCATCAGCGATCTGATTAGGTTCATGGCCCTTCCTACTTAGTCTTGAGAGTGCAAACCCACATTCCTGTCGTGAGTCGCTCCCGACGCGCAAAAATGGGTCTAATTCTGGCCGCGGAGAGCTAGCGTCTCGACTCTTGCCGTAATGGGCAGCAAAGCCGGCGAGAGGTTATGATTGCGCTAGGTTAGCGCAATGAAACGAGCCGAACAGGAGCGACGGCGCGAGGCCGCAAGGCGGCTTTACGATATTATCGAGGGCGCTGAAGACGGTCTCACAGACGAGCAACGTGCGGCGCGCTGGGATCGCTTTATGGCTGTGAGCGACGCCGTTGCTGCTCGGTGCGAAAAGCGGTCAAGGCCTCCTCGAACTCGGGCGATCCACGCTGCCGGCCAAAGGCAATAAGCGCTTTTGCAAATTCCTCTTCGGTACCCTCCTGGAATAGCTGTTCAAGCCGCGTGAGGTGGTGCTCCGCAGGGTGCGGCCGCTTGCGGCCGCGGGCCGATTCGGCGCGCCGGACCGCTTTCGATGTCTTTTTCAGAGTCTTTGTCCATCAGTTGGGAATAGTATCCACCGCGGCTGGGTGGTTCTCTGATTCGTGCTGTAAAATTTAGCTAACTTCTGGTAAAATAAGGCTTTATGCCTGACGACGAGAGCCAGCTTCCACTCCCCGGGAATGACGCCGGCGCCGGAGGCCCGACCCAGCCGCCCGGAGCCAAGCCCTACCAGCCCGTCAATATCGAAGACGAGATGCGCCGGTCGTATCTCGACTACGCCATGTCGGTCATCGTGGGCCGGGCTCTGCCCGACGTGCGCGACGGCCTCAAGCCGGTGCATCGGCGCATCCTCTTTGCCATGTACAGCGAAGGGCTGCTGTCGAACAAAAAGTTCTCCAAGTGCGCCGGCGTCGTGGGCGAAGTGCTCAAGAAGTACCATCCCCACGGCGACGCGCCGGTGTATGACGCGCTGGTGCGCATGGCGCAGGACTTCAACCTACGCTACCTGCTCGTCGATGGCCAGGGCAATTTCGGCTCGGTCGATGGTGACCCTCCGGCTGCCTACCGATATACCGAGGCCCGCCTCACCAAGATCGCCGAGGAAATGCTGCGCGACATCGATAAGGACACCGTGGACATGGTGCCCAACTTCGATGAATCGACCGAAGAGCCGCTGGTTCTGCCCACGCGCATTCCCAACCTGCTGATCAACGGCTCCGACGGTATTGCCGTCGGCATGGCGACCAAAATTCCGCCGCACAACCTGACCGAAATTCTCGACGCCGCGCTGGAGCTGCTGAAAAACCCCAAGGCGTCGCTCGCCGACCTGCTGCAGTTTGTCAAAGGCCCGGATTTTCCCACGGGCGGCATTATCTTCGGCAACGGCGGCATCGCACAGGCCTATACCACCGGCCGCGGCTCCTTCATGGTGCGCGCCCGCGCGGCCACGGAGAACATCAACAAAGACCGCAAAGCCATTGTCATCACCGAAATTCCGTATCAAGTGAACAAGGCGCGGCTCATTGAGCGCATCGCCGAGCTGGTGCAGGAGAAACGCATCGAGGGCATCGGCGATATCCGCGATGAGAGTGACCGCGACGGCATGCGCATCGTGCTTGAACTCAAGCGCGGCGAGCAGCCCGAGCTGATTTTGAACCAGCTCTACAAGCACACCGCGCTGCAATCGAGCTTCGGCATGATCCTGCTGGCGGTGGTGAACGGCCAGCCGCGCGAGCTGGGCCTGACGCAGGCCCTCCAGCTCTTCCTCGACCACCGCGTCGATGTGGTACGCCGCCGTACGATTTTCGACCTGCGCAAGGCGCGCGAGCGCGAGCACGTGTTGGAGGGGTACAAAATCGCCCTCGACCACCTCGATGCCGTCATCAAGCTCATCCGCGCCTCCAGCAGCCCGAAGGAAGCCCGCGAAGGCCTGGTCACCAAGTTCGCGCTCAGCGAGCGGCAGGCGCAGGCGATTCTCGATCTGCAACTGCACCGCCTCACCGGCCTCGAGCGGCAGAAGATTCTCGATGAGTTGAACGAAATCCGGAAACTCATCGCCGAGCTGGAATCCATCCTGGCCAGCGACAAGAAGCTGCGCGGCGTCATTGGCGACGAGCTGAAGGAAATCCGCAAGAACTACGGCGGCGACAAAGACCCGCGGCGCACCGAAATCCAGGAAGCGGTTGCCGAAATCGCGCTCGAAGACCTCATCAAGGAAGAAACCGTCGCCATCACGGTGACGCATTCCGGCTATCTCAAGCGCACGCCCATCTCCACCTATCGCCAGCAGCGCCGGGGTGGCAGCGGCCGCCGCGGCGCGGGCACGCGTGAGGAGGATTTCGTCGAACATCTGTTCGTTTCCTCGACGCACAGCTACATCCTGGTGTTCACCAATACGGGCCGTGTCTACTGGCTCAAGGTATACGAAATTCCCGACGCCGGCGCCGCGAGCAAGGGTAAGGCGGTACAAAGCCTGGTGGCGCTGCAAACCGGCGAAGAAGTGCGCGCCATGCTGCCTATAAAAGATCTGGAGAGTAAATCCGAGTACATCGTCATGGTCACGCGCCAGGGGACAATCAAGAAGTCGCGTGTGCAGGATTTCTCCAACCCCCGCTCGGGCGGCATCATCGCCATGGGTGTGGACAAGAACGACGAACTGGTCAAAGCCCGGCTCAGCGACGGCAAGAGCGCCGTCTTCCTTGCCACCCACGAAGGCAAAGGCATCCGCTTCCCTGAATCCGGCGTGCGTCCGATGGGCCGCGTGGCGGCGGGGGTGCGCGGCATGCGGCTCGAGGAGGGCGACTGGATCGTGGGCATGGAAATCGCGCGCAATCCCAGCCAGCTCATCCTCAGCGTTACCGAAGCCGGCTATGGCAAGCGCACGCCGCTGTCCGAATACCGCCTGCAGTCGCGTGGCGGCTCGGGCGTCATCAACGTGAAGACCACTGCCCGCAACGGCAAGGTCGTCGCCGTGATGGCCGTGAGCGAAGAACCGGAAGTGATGATCATTTCCCAGCAGGGCAAGATCATCCGCTGCGACAGCGGCACCATCCGCGAAGTCGGCCGCGCCAGCCAGGGCGTCCGCCTGCTGCGCCTGGAGGAAGGCGATCAGGTCGCCGCCGCCAGCGTGCTGCCGCCGGAGGATGCCGGGGAGAACGGGAACGGCGAGCAGCCGCCACTGGTGCAATAGCGGCCAAAAGGACAAAGGCGGTGGCTGGCGGTGTGCTACTGGGTACTGTACGCTACAGTACTGAATTTCACTCTGTTATACTGTGGAGTACTAATATTCACGAAGAAAAAGCGAATAGAGAGGTGGGCGATGACGTATGATTCGAGAGCGGTTGCAAACCGTTTTCTGAAGCTTGCACATGACCACACCGTGGGTATTTCGCCGATGAAGCTTCTGAAGCTGGTCTATTTTGCTCACGGATGGAATCTTGCCCTTACGGGAGAGCCGCTGATTAGCGAGCTGGTCGAGGCTTGGGAATATGGACCTGTCGTGCGGACTCTCTATTTTGAGTTCCGCAGATTTGGAGACAAGCCAATCGGACAGCCGGCATCGATCCTGAGCGCTTTCGAAATTCCTGAGTGCGATGCAGAGCACGACTACACGAGGAGGTTGCTCAATAGGATCTGGGATGCCTACGGCCGTTTCACCGCTATTCAGTTGTCGACAATGTCGCACGACCCTGGCGGGCCCTGGTCAATGGCGCGGCAGCACAATCCAGGCGTGAAGAGCCCGGTCATCCCGAATGAGCAAATCCGGGATTATTTTGCCAAACAGCTCACGGCGTGACGCCAGGCAATGGGCTCCTCGGAACCAGCGCTGGGCATCGCGGAAAAGGATCCAAGTGCGATCCCGACGCCACCAGTCCCGCCGCCCCCTTCCGAACTCGACCGGAAAGATGAGGAATGGTGGCGCCAACAGCGGCACATAGAACAGGACTGGTTGCACAGGGCGAGGAAGAAGTTTGCGCCAGCAATCTTTTGCGTGCTTTGCGGATGGCTACTGGCCGTGCTCGCCATTCTCTTTCTCGACGGCTTCGGAGTGAGGGCAAATTGGCTTGGTGGAACCCGCGCTTTCCAACTTCCGGATGGCGTTCTGTACGCACTTTTGGCTGCTACGACCGCGGGCGTCGTTGGGTTGTTTGCGGTCGTAGCAAAGTACCTCTTTCCAGTGCTCGATCGGCGCAAATAGGTTTCAGCGCGACCTGTGAGGCTCACGAATAGTGCAGCCATCGCAGGCCCCGTCCGTCTCAAACTGCAGGGTCGCGTGGTGAATGTGGTAGCGTTCATCGAGGAGCGCGCACAGCCGCAGGCGGATCACGTCGCTGGCGGAGACCTGGACGTCGGCGATGCGCACATGGGCGCTGAGGGCGTGGGACTGCGAGCCCAGGCTCCAGATGTGCAGGTCGTGCACAGCTTCGACGCCGGCAACGGCGGCCAGGTCCGCCTGCACTTGCGCCGACTTGACGCCGCGGGGGGCGCCTTCCAGCAGAATGTTGAGCGTCTCGCGGAAAATGCCCCAGCCGCTGGCCAGAATCAGCGCGGCGATCACCAGCGACAGAATCGGGTCCACAACCATCCAGCCGGTGTTGGCGATCACAATCGCGCCCACGATCACCAGCGCCGTGGCCGCGGCGTCGCCCACCATGTGCAGGAAGGCCGCGCGTAAATTGACGTCGTGGTGGCCGCTTTCCAGAAACCAGGCGATGGTGGCGTTCATTACCAGCCCGATCACCGCAACCCACAGCATCGGTCCGGTTGCGACCGTGCCAGGTGCATGGAATCGAGCGACGGCCTCCACCACAATCAGCACGGTGATCACGAACAGCGTGACCACGTTCACCAGCGCCGTAAGCACGCCCGCGCGCTGGAAGCCGAAGGTCTTGTTGGCGGTCGGGGGACGGGTCTCAAAGTACACGCCCACCCAGGTCAACGCCAAGGCGAGAAAATCGGTCAGGTTGTGGCCGGCTTCGGAGACCAGCGCCAGCGAGTGGGCCTGCATTCCCACCACAAACGCCAGTACGACGTAGCCGAGCGTGGCAAAGGCGCCCAGCGTCAAGAAAGTGCGTGTGCGGTGGTGGGTGTGAGCATGCATAGGACGGGTGGATCTAGCTTCAGTTTACGCTTTGCTAAAATTGAAGTCCGCTGCTGATGACGTTGCCGTTTTTGCGTGAATTGCTGGAGGAGCTAGCGCGGCAAGGCCCGCTGGCGCGGGTGACATCTGCCTGGAAGGCGGGCCATCAGGTCCAGCTTCGCGGCCTGACGGCTCCGGCGCAGCTTTTGGCGGCGGCGCAGCTGCAGCGCCTGACCCAGCGGCCGGTTCTTTTCCTGGTGCCCGACAACCGCACCGCGGAGGAGTGGCGCGATATCCTCGGCACGTTTGCCGAGCTTACCGGTGCGGCCGGCGGCGAAGAAGACCGCCCTCTGGTGCTGCCTACCTTCGCCGTGGATCCTTACGAAGGCCTTTCGCCGCACCCGGAGATCCTCGAGCAACGCGCCCTGGCGTTGTGGCGCTGGGTGGAGGGTCTGCCCTTTCTGATCGCGCCGGCGGTTGCGGCCGCGACCCGCCTCCCGGAGCCGGATTATTACCGCCGTCTGGTTCGGCGCCTGCGTGCCGGCGACGTGGTCGATCTTGCTGGTCTCACCGATCAACTCCAGTGGATGGGTTACCAGCGCCAGGACCCGGTGGAAATGCCGGGCCAGTTCTCGATTCGCGGCGGCCTGGTCGACGTCTACAGTCCGGAAGCTGCTCGCCCGGTCCGGATCGAGCTGTTCGGCGATGAGATCGAATCCCTGCGCGAATTCGACCCCGCGACCCAACGCTCGGTGGCGCCGCTGGAACAGGCACTGCTGCTGCCGCTCACCTCGCTGCCGTTGGCGCCACATTTGCGCGAGCGCCTGGGCACGGCACCTGCGCCCGGCTGGGAGTTTCGCGTCGCCGGCCTCGAGGGCTTTTCCCGCAGCTTGCTGGAGGTGAGCGAGCGCCCGCCGCTGGTGATTGTCAGCGAGCCGGAACATGTGACTGCCGAGCTCGAGCGCTGGTGGCGCCGGTTGCGCGAGCGTTATGCGCCCGAGCGTGGTCCGGAGCCGGAGTCGATCTTCTTCACGCCGGAGCAGATGCGCGAGCGGCTGGCGCGCGAGCCCGTAGTGGAAATGCGCGAGCTGCGCATCGAGCACGTCGATCTGGACGCGGAAGCCCTGGAGCTGGGCGCCGTTCCGGTCGCGCCTGCCGATGTGATCGATATGCCGACGCGTCCGGCGCCGCGCTACCAGGGCGTCGTTGCCCGCATGGTCGAAGACTCCCGCCAGGCGCTGACCGCCGGCGAGCGGCTCATCTTTCTGGGCACCAATGCCGGCGAGGTGGAGCGCCTCGGCGATCTGTTCACCGAGTACAAGCTGCCCTTTCAGTTCGGCTCGCGCCCCCGGCGCTCGGGCATTGACTACCTTTCGGAAAAAGCCTATTTCAGCGCTGCCGGCGCGGCGGCGATTGTGGCCCAGGGCAAGCTCCCGCATGGTTTCTCGCTGCCCGAACAACTCATTACTTTTCTCGGGTCCAGTGACCTGTTCCACGAAGAAACCGCCGCTGCCTACGTCCCGCCCGCCCGCCGCACCAGCATCTCCACCTTCCTTAGCGACTTCCGCGATCTGACGCCCGGTGATTTCGTTGTTCACGTCGAGCACGGCATCGGCCGTTACGCCGGTTTGAAGGAGTTCGAAGCGGAGGATGGCGCCTCGGGAGCGCGCAGCGGGGAGTTCATGATCCTGGAGTACGCGGACGCGGCCAAGCTCTATGTGCCGCTCACGCGCATGGATCTCATCCAGAAATACCGCGGCGCGGAGGGCACCGCGCCGGTGCTCGACCGCCTCGGCGGCACACAGTGGGCGCAGCGCAAGGGCCGGGTCAAGCGCGCCATGCGCGACATGGCGGACGAGTTGCTCAAGCTCTACGCCGCGCGCCACGCCGTGCGCCTGCCGCCCTGTGCGCCTGATGACAACGTGCAGCGCGAGTTCCAGGACGCGTTTCCCTACGCCGAGACCGAGGATCAGGAGAAAGCCATCGAAGACGTCCGCCACGATCTGGAAAGCAACCGCCCCATGGACCGGCTGGTTGTCGGCGATGTCGGCTACGGCAAAACCGAAGTCGCCATGCGTGCCGCCTTCAAGATCGTGGGCGAAGGCCGCCAGGTGGCCGTGCTGGCACCCACCACCGTACTGGCCTTCCAGCACGAGCAGACCTTCCGTCAGCGCTTCCGCGCCTTTCCCGTCACCATCGAGCTGCTCAGCCGCTTTCGCACCCGGCCGCAGCAAAAGGAAACGCTGGAGCGCCTCGCTACGGGCAAATGCGACATCGTCATCGGCACGCACCGCCTGCTGTCGAAGGACGTCAAGTTCCAGAATCTCGGTCTGCTGGTAGTGGATGAAGAGCAGCGCTTCGGCGTGCGCCACAAGGAACGCCTCAAGCAGCTCAAAAAAGAAGTGCATGTGCTCTCGCTTTCGGCCACACCGATTCCGCGCACCCTCAACATGTCGCTCGCCGGCCTGCGCGACCTGTCCGTGATTGAGACGCCGCCGCGCGATCGCCTCGCCATTCAGACGGTAGTCGCCGGCTGGAACGAAACCCTGATCGGCGACGCGATGCAACAGGAACTCGCGCGCGGCGGCCAGGTCTACTTCGTCCACAATCGCGTGGATAGCATCTGGGAAGTCGCAGCGCTGCTGCAGCGGCTCGCGCCCGGAGCGCGCATCGCGGTGGGCCACGGCCAAATGGCCGAGGATGAGCTCGAAAAAGTCATGCTCCGCTTCGTGCGCCACGAGGCCGACGTTCTGCTGTCCACCACCATCATTGAAAACGGTCTCGACATTCCGCTCGCCAACACTATCATCATCAACCGCGCCGACCGCCTCGGCCTCAGCGAGCTTTACCAGTTGCGTGGCCGGGTCGGCCGCTCCAACCGCCGCGCCTATGCGTTTTTGCTGGTGCCCGCGGAGGTCGAGCTGCCGCCGCTGGCGCGCAAGCGCCTGGCCGCCATGCGCGAGTTCAGCGATCTCGGCGCCGGCTTCAAGATTGCCGCTCTCGATCTCGAGCTAAGGGGCGCCGGCAATCTGCTCGGCGGCGAGCAGAGCGGGAGCCTGGACGCCGTCGGCTTCGATCTGTACGTGCGCATGCTGGAGCAGACTGTGCGCGAACTCAAAGGCGAAGCCGTCGAGCCGGAAACGGAAGTCCAGCTTCATCTCGGTCTCGACATCCGCATTCCCGCCGACTACGTGCCCGAAGAGAATCAGCGCCTGCGGATGTACAAGCGCCTGGCCGAGGCGGAAACCGAAGCCGCCCGCGCCGACGTGCTGCGCGAGCTCGAAGACCGCTACGGTCCCCCGCCCGCACCGGTGCAGAATCTGCTCGCCTATGCGACGCTCAAGCCCCGCTGCCGCCAGCTTGGCCTCACCGGCCTCGAGCGCCGCGGCAGCGGCGGCAATGCCCAGCTCTGGCTGCGCTTTATGCCGCAGACGCGCGTCGAGCCGCAGCGCATTGCGGCGTTGGTGGAGGGCGCCCCCGGCGCGCAGTTCACCCCCGACGGCACGCTCAAGCTGCCCTTCACCGTCAACGGCGCTGCTGCCGTTCTCGCGGAAACGACGAGGTTGCTGGACTCGCTCGCACCGCCTATTCCTGTGGAGGCGTAGTCAGCGCCGCCGCGGACTGAATCCCTGCGGTCATCTCGGGAATGATCCCCAGCCGCTGATACACCGGCCGGATGGCGTTGCGCACCGTCCGCAGTTGTGAGGCAAACCAGAGCGCCCCGGCAATGCAGACGGCGCCATTGATCACCAGCGTATGCGGCGCGCCCAGTTTCTCCGCCATCCAACCCGACAGCAAGCTGCCCCAGGGCGCCATGCCCACAAATGCCATGGTGTAAAACGCCATCACGCGGCCGCGCTTTTCGTCGTCCACCACGGTTTGCAGAATGGTATTGGTCGAGGCCATCTGCTGCATCATGCCCAAGCCAGCGACGAAAATCAGCGGCAGCGACAACCACAGCCAATGCGAGAGCCCGAAGGTCAGCAACCCGACGCCAAACAAGCCGGCCGAGAACGGCACCAGCCGCGTCAGTCCGCGCACCGAGGGCCGCGCCGCCAGCCGCACCGCGCCGGTGAGCGCGCCCGCACCGGCCGCGCCCAGCAGGTAGCCCAGCGTATGCGCGCCGCCGCGCAGCACGTTGCCGGCAAACAGCGGCATTAGCACGGTGTAGGGCAGGCCGACCAGGCTGACGAGCGCCATCAGCAGCAATAGATTGCGCGCCGGCGCGAATCCGGTGATGTACGACCAACCCTCGCGCAGCGCCATGACCATCGAGCGCCGCACCTGCTGCACCTGCAGTGGCAGGTCGCTCATGGCGATCAGCGACGCCAGCACCGCAATGTAGCTGATGCCGTCAATCAGAAAGCAATAGCCTTCGCCCCAGAGCGCAATGATGAAACCCGCGACCGCCGGCCCGATCAGCCGCGCCAGGTTCACCATGCTGGAGTTGAGCGCGATTGCATTGCCCAGGGCCTCGTGCCCTTCCACCATGTCCACCAGGAACGCCTGGCGGCCAGGCATGTCGAAGGCGTTGACCAGACCCTGCAACGCCATCAGCGCGATGATTTCGGCGATGGTGATATGCGTAAACGCCAGCACTGCCAGCGCCAGCGATTGCGCCATGGCCAGGCCTTGCGTCCACAGCAGCAGCGGCCGGCGCGGCAGCCGGTCGACCCAGACACCCGCGAACGGCGCCAGCAGAAAGGTGGGAAGCTGCCCGGCAAAGGCGACGACACCCAGCAGAATGGCCGAGCCGGTCATTTTGTAGACCAGCCACGCCACTGCCGTCCGCGTCATCCAGGTGCCGATGACTGACAGCCCCTGCCCGCCAAAATAGAGCCGGAAATTGCGGTGTTCCAGCGCCCGGATGGAGCGCCGCCAGGACTCCGGCCGCCCGCTGCCGTGCGTGGGGAACATCGTCTCATGATCATAGTCGTTCCCGCTGCTACTTTGACCTACATTTTTGACCATGTTAAGGTACGAGCATGGAGACCATCGCCGTTTCCGAATTCAAGGCCACCTGCGCTGCGGTCGTCGAAAAGGTCCGCAAGACCAAACAGCCGGTGACCATTACGCGTTTTGGGCAGCCCGTCGCCCAGCTCGTGCCGCCAACGGATCCCGCGCCACGCCGCAACTGGTTGGGCTGCATGGCAGGAACGGCGACGATACTGGATGACCTTATCGAGCCGGTGGGTAGCGAGGAAGATTGGGAAGCCACGCGCATCCCACCATTCCCCGCTCATCGTCCTGCCCCAACCGCTCGCAGCGCCAAGCCCCGCGCAAAGGGTTCGCGGCGCCCAGCAGCGGCAAAATCATGAGATTGCTGCTCGACACCCATATATGGATCTGGAGTGTCCTTGAACCGCAGCGCCTCAGCCCAAGCCTAAGTCATATTCTGGGCTTCCACGATCATGAGAAGTGGTTGTCGCCGGTGAGCGCCTGGGAGCTTGGATTGCTGATCGAAAAGGGCCGTTTCCGGAGCCCGTGGTCGGCCGCAGCCTGGATCGAAAAGGCCCGCCAACAGGTCGGATGGCGAGAAGCGCCCTTCACCAGCGATGTCGCCCTCCAGGCGATCGCTACCCCGCTGTCCTGGCGCGATCCTGCTGACCGTCTCCTCGTGGCAACTGCGCGCTGGTACGGCCTGACGCTAGTAACCGCCGACCACAAGATTTTGGCTGCTAACATCTGCGCGCTGCTGCCGAATCGCTAACCCTCGCCGTAGGGGTCGGGGTTGGGGATTTCTTCGCTGCTTCCGATGCCGCCCGCCGTGATGGGTGCAGTTTCTTCCGGCTCTTCGACGTCCTCGCCCGGCGCCAGGAAGCGGTTTTGCTGGAGATCCTGCTGCCGCGTGTAGAGATCGAAGTAGCGCCCGTGCGCGGCCAGCAGCTCGGCGTGCGTGCCGCGCTCGACGATGCGCCCCTCCTCGACCACCAGAATCTGATCGGCGGCGCGAATGGTCGATAGCCGGTGCGCAATTACGAAGGTCGTCCGCCCGCGCAGCAGCCAGGCGAGGCCCTCCTGGATGAGCGCTTCGGATTCTGAATCCAGGCTGCTGGTGGCTTCATCCAGAATCAGAATGCGTGGATCCGCCAGCACAGCGCGCGCAATCGACAGCCGCTGCCGCTGGCCGCCTGACAACTTCACGCCGCGCTCGCCCACCACGGTGTCGTAGCCCTGGGGAAAGTTCTCGGCAAAGGCATCCACGCGCGCGATATGGCAGGCGCGCAGAAAGGCCCCCTCACTCGCCTGCGGCCGCGAGAACATCACGTTCTCGCGGATGGTGCCGTCGAACAGGAACGACTCCTGCAAGACCACGCCCAGTTGTTCGCGATAAGCGCCCAGCGGAATGGTCGTCAGGTCGCGTCCATCCACCCGCACCACACCTTCGGTCGGATGGTAAAAGGCCGCCAGCAACCCGATGATGGTCGATTTGCCCGCGCCCGACGGTCCCACCAGCGCCGTCATTGTGCCTGGCGCGGCGGCGAAGCTGACCGCGTGCAGGACTTCCGGTCCGGGTTGGCCCTGCTCGCTGTAGGCGAACGATACGTTGTCAAATTCAATGGCGCCGCGCACCTCCGTCAGCGCCGCGTGTGGCTGGCCGCTCTCATCCTCCGGCTTCATCTCCAGCAGCTCATGGGTGCGCTCCAGACCCGCCATGGCTTCGGACAACTGTGTTCCAATGCCCACAATCTGCATCACTGGCGCTACCAGCATCGCCAGATAGAGGTTGAACGCCACCAGATCGCCCAGCGTGATCGAGCCGCTGAGCACGCGCTCGACGCCCATGTACCACATCGCCGCGCCCACTACGCCCACCAACACTTTGCCCGACAGATCCATCGCCGACACGGCGTTCAGTGTCTGAAAGACATTTTGCAGCAGCCCGTCGAGACCCTTGCGGAACACTTCCGCCTCGCGCGCTTCGGCATGATAGCCCTTGACCACCCGCACGCCCGCAATCGATTCGGTCAGCCGCCCGGTCACCGCAGCGTTGATTTTGCGCCGTTCGCGGAAGATCGGACGGATGCCGGCGAAGGAATGCTTGATGCTGAGGGTGAAGAGCGCAATCAGGATCGCCGCCACCACCGTCATCGCCACGCTGATGCGCAGCAGCAGCGCCAGCGCAATTGCGGCGGTGATGATGCTGCCGGCAAACTGGACCAGGCCGGTGCCCAGCAGATTGCGCACGCCCTCGACGTCGCTCATTACGCGCGACACCAGTGAGCCGGTGTTGTTGTGATCGTAAAAGCTCACCGGCAGCCGCGAAAGATGCGCCTGGACTTCACGCCGCAACTCGTTGATCAGGCGCTGCGCTTCTTTCGACAGCACCTGCACCAGGGCGTAGCTGGTGATGCCTTGCAGCGCCGTCGCGGCCAGCACGATGACGATGATGGGCAGCAGCCAGTCGATCTTCTTCTGCCCGATGACCTGGTCGATGAGATATTTGCTGGAGGTGGGCAGCACCAAGCCGCACACCCGGTTGACAACCATGAGCGCAAAGCCGGCCACGAGCAGCGGCCAGCGCGGCCGTAGCAGCGCCGCCGCATGCGGCCACACCTCGCGCCAACTCTTATTCAGCTTGCCGGTGGCGCCATGCGCGCCCCCCATCCCCCAGCCGGCCCCCATCATGCCCATGGCTTCAGTTTAGCCGGGCCACTCATTGGCGTGCGGCTGGCCTAAGCCATCGGTTTGGGGTGCAGGATCATCCAGTTGATGCCGAAGCGATCCTGGAGTTGCGCAAAGCGGTAGGCGAAAAACATCTCCTCCATGGGCATGAACACCTGCCCGCCATCTTTGAGCGCCGCGAAAATGCGCTCGGCTTCGGCATTGCTGTCGAGGCTGAGTGTCAGGTAGGCGCTGCGCATCGGCTGCCAGTTGACCGCGGGAGGAACGTCGCTTGCCATGAGCGCGGCGCCTGCCATTTCGAGGCGCGCATGCATCACGGCGTTTTCCATCCCTGCCGGGACCTGCTTGGGGTCGGGCATCTGCCCGAAGGTCATCAGCGCGGTGGTTTTGGCACCCAAATGCTTCTCGTAGTAGGCGAGCGCCTCGCGGCAGTTCCCGCCAAAGTTGACGTAAGTTTGGAGCTTCATAATGTCCTCGCGCTGCGGGGCTGGGCCTCAGGGCCCCAGCCTCGCGGGGGCGCAAGCGGGTCGCTCGGCGAAGCCGAGCGGGGTCCCGCGCCAGTCAATAGTGTAGGCGCGATCCTGCTACGCTTCTATTCATGGTCGGTGCCAGCCAGCCGCGTCCTGCTCTGCCCCGTCCGGGCCTGCTCGGACGCAGCATTCGCATCGCCGCCGGCGCCGTCGTGCTGTATGCGTTTGTCGAGCTCTTAGCGCAGTCGCAAACCTTTCTCCGCCCCTTGCCAGGCTGGCAAGTGCCGGTGGGTGACTGGTGGATCGTCGCCATCATCTGCTGGCTGGTACTGCCGGACTCGATCTTTGACGGCCTTCGCCCGCGGCTGGGTACGCGGCCGCAGTACGTATTGGTGTTGCTGACGGCGGCAGCCGTGGTCTGGAGCCGGGCCGGTTATGGGCAGCTATGGGCGCTGCCGCTGGCGCTGCTGATGTTGCTTCTGCTGCTGGTCGTGTTTTTGTATGCAGGCGTTTCGTTTCTGCTGGCAGGCGCCATCGCCGCCCCCGGTTGAGAGATGGATGCGATTCCCCAGGTGCTGGGGAAAATGGGGCTTGTGCGCCGCCAGAGCCACGCGCACACCTGACCGGCTGGCCTTACCCACCTGGATCGGTGGGAAAACAAGGAACATTGAATCGTTAGCTGCGCTGGATCTGCCAGTACACGCCGTAGCGTGTGCCTAGAATCTCATGCAGCGGAATGAGTTGGACCGGGGTAGCCTGCCCCGTCGTTTCAAAGCGCAATCCCGCAGTTTTCTCAAGCCAGGTTGCGTCTTCGGGATCTTCTCCGCGGGCGAGCTGAATTTCGGCGCTGCCCTGACGCTTACCCTGCGTCGCTGCAACCTCGGTGCCGCCATAGGGGCCGGTGGGCGGATGCGTCTGGTCATATTGCATGGTGCGCGTGAGGCCATCGCTGCCCAGATTCGCTGCCAGCACCAGCGGCCCGTATACTGCCGCCTGCTGGGTGCGGTCGCCTTTCAGCGCCTCGGTCCGCAGCGCCATCGGCAGCGTCAGCGTCACGGTGTCGCCCTCGCTCCAGGCGCGCTCGATGGTCAGGTAGCTTCCGGGTCCGGCGAAAGCCTCCAGCCGCCGTCCGTTCACGCTGATGCTGCCGCCCGGCGCGGTCCAGGCCGGAATGCGCAGATTGACGGCCAGCTTTACTGGGCGTGCGGCATGGAACTGAAGCGTCGTCGTGTCCTCTTCCGGCAGGCGGGTTTGCTGGGTGAGGCGCAGCCCCTTTTCCGGCCAGCGCAACTCGCTCGGCAGGAACAGATTTACGAACAGCGCATCGTCCTTGCGGAAGTAGATCGAGTTGGCGAACTTCGAGAATTCCTCCGCGCCCGTGCCGTCGCAGCACCAGAACGAGCTGCGCGGCGAGCTGAAGTACTTCCACCAGCCCGTCTGCAGCGGGAAGTAATACATCTTGCCGCCATCACCGGGATGTTGCGTTCCCAGGCGCGAGTTCCAGAGCGTGCGCTCGTAATAATCGAAGTAGCGCGGATCGGCCGACCAGGTGTACAAATGCCGCGTCAGCTTGAGCATGTTGTAGCCGCAGCAGCACTCCATGGAGTAGCGGTCGAGGATTTTGCCAAGCTGGCCGGCATCGGCGTACCAGTGCTCCCCGTAGCCGGTGCCGCCGGGCGCGTAGGTACGCTCGCCGGTCACCTCGTGCCAGAAGTAATGCGCAATCTCGCGGTAGCGCGGGTCACCGGTCAGCTCGTAGCGCCGCGCGGCGCCAATCACCTGCGGAATATGCGTGTTGGCGTGCAGGCCTTTGAGCTCGTCGCGGTGCGCGGCCAGCGGGTCGAAGAAGACCTTTTTCTCGAACCGCTGCGCTGTGTATTCGTAGCGCCGCTCGCCGGTGAGCGCGGCGAGATTGTAGAGCGACTCTTCCATGCCGCCAAACTCGGTCTGCAGGATGCGCTGCAGTTGCGGCTCGCCCATGTCCTTGACCCAGTGCCCGGCCCAGTCGCCCAGCCCGGCCGCCACCTCGAGCGCCTGCGCGCTGCCGCAGTGGGTGTACATATCGAGATTGCCGGCCATGATTTTGTGGATGGTGTAAAACGGCGCCCAGGCGGGTTTGTCGCTTTCCAGCAGATCAAACAAATGCTCAGGAAAGGCGCTGACATAGCCGTTGCCGTGCTGCTTCTGGCAAGTTGCGAGTTCGGCCACCAGCGCCTCGCCCTGCTGCCGTACGCGCTCGTCGCCGAGCATGGAATAGCGCAGCGCACAGGAGGAGAGATAATGCCCGCCGGCAAAATGGCCGCGGAGCTGGCACGTCGGCGCCTCCCAGCCGCTTAGCGGTTCGGCCGATGACGGAAGTCCGGCGGTCAGCCGGAACATGTGCGCCAGGCTGGCCGTGGGCAGCGATTGCAAATAGTCGTCATTGACCTTGGCGGCGCGCAGAAAGGGGCTGTCCAGCAGGCGAACCTGCGGCAGCGGAAACGGCTCGGCCAGCAGCTCGATACGGTCGCGCAGCGACGCCCGCGCCGCTCTCGCAGGCGGCGCGGTGAGCGCCCGGGCGAGTGATGGGGCCGAGGCCAGCGCGCCTGCGGCGGCAGCGGCTCCGGCAAGAAATCCACGGCGTGTAAAATCTGGCATGATCCTCTCTCCGGCTTCAGAATAGGACTACATTGGAACCTGTGAAACGATTTCTTTTGGCCTCATTCACGGCCCTGTCTCTCGGAGGATTGCTGATGGCGGTGACGCCAGGAATCACCCAGCGCCCGTTCGGCAAGCTGCCTGACGGCCGCACGGCCGAACTGTTCACCCTCACCAACGGCCGCGGCATGCAGGTCGAGATCACCAACTACGGTGGCATTCTCGTCTCCCTGAAAGTGCCCGACCGCAACGGCCACTTCGCTGACGTCCTGCTGGGCTACGACACGCTTGGCGGCTACCTGCACGACCACGCGACGTATTTCGGCGCGCTCGTCGGCCGCTTCGCCAACCGCATTGCCTTTGGCCGCTTCTCGCTCGACGGCCACAGCTACACGCTGCCCATCAATAACCCGCCCAACTCGCTCCACGGCGGCACGGTGGGCTTCAACCGCCGCCTCTGGCAGGCGCATCCGGAATTGACGCCCCAAGGGCCGCGGCTGGAGCTGCGCTACACCAGTCCGGATGGCGAGGAAGGTTACCCCGGCACGGTCAAGGTGCGCGTCGATTACACGCTGACCAGCGAAAACGGCCTGCACATCGACTACTTCGCCACCACCGACAAAGACACCATCATCAACCTCACCAGCCACGGCTATTTCAACCTGAGCGGCGAAGGCTCGGGCAGTATTCTGAACACCGAGCTTTCCGTTGACGCGCACGATTACACCCCCATCAACGCCAATCTGATCCCCACTGGCGCCATCTCCCCGGTGGCGGGCACGCCGCTGGACTTTACGCACGCGACCCCGATCGGTGAGCGGATTCACGCTGACAATGCGCAATTGAAGTTTGCCGGGGGCTATGACTTCAACTATGTCCTGAACGGTGGCGCTACTGCGACGCCGAAGGAAGCCGCCGAGGCCTACGATCCCGCCAGCGGCCGGGTTATGCAGGTCTTTACCACGCAGCCCGGCCTGCAGTTCTATTCCGGCAATTTTCTGAACGGCGTCCACGGCAAGCACGGCCACATCTACGGCTTCCGTTCCGGCTTCGCCCTCGAGACCCAGCACTTTCCCGACTCGCCCAACCACCCCAACTTCCCTTCCACCGAGCTGAAGCCGGGCCAGGAATATCACGAAAGCACGACCTACGTGTTTTCGACGCGGCCCGTGCTATTGCCGGCGGGGCCGAAATAGTACCGCGTACAACACGCCGGCGGCCAGCAGCAGCGCGCCCCACCAGACGCCGACATGCAGCGAGGCCAGCACCACCGGCGGGTGTGCGGGGTGATGGAGCTGCCACAACCCCGCGGCCAGAATCAGTGCTCCATAGACGGCCAGCAGCAGTCCGTTGAAGAACCAGATCGAAATTTGACGCCGCTCGTGCATGGGTTTACCAGAAAATAATGTTGGCCACGAACAAGACCACGATCATCACCACCGCCCAGAACCAGGGCCGCTGCGTTAGCCGCACCTTGCCCTCATCCGGCAGCAGCGTACAGCCGTAGACCAGGCCCTCGAGCTCCGCCTCCGGCCGCGGCGTGGTCGCCAGGCTGACCACCACCGTGACGATCACGGCGATGATCCACGACCAGAGCGCGCGATACATATCTTCCGCCATAGTCTTGGCGTGCGGCGAAAGCGCAATCAGCGCCAGCGCTGCCGGATTCGCCTTCACCCACAACCACATGCCTACCGAGCTGACGGTGCCCGCGAGCAGGCCCCAGAATCCTCCCGGCCCGGTCGTGCGCTTCCAGAGCATGCCCAGGATCACGGTGGCGAACAGCGGCGCGATGAAGAAGCTGAAGAGCGCCTGGACGTAATCCATAATGCTGGCGAACTGCATCACGAAATAGGCGGTGCCGATGCTGATCAGCACGCCCACCAGAATCGCCGCGCGGCCCATGCGGACGTAGTGCCGGTCGCTGTAGCCGCTGCGGGCCACCGTGACGCTGCCGGCAGGCGCGGCGGCGGCGATGGCGTGCCGGGCCTGCGCGCGCTGCCGGAAGGGCCGGTACAAATCGTAGGTCCACACCGTCGAGAAGGCGCTTACGTTGCCGGCCATGCCCGACATAAATCCCGCCATGAGCGCGGTAATGCCCAGGCCCAGCAGCCCCGGCCCGCAGTAGCGCGCCAGCATCAGCGGCAGCACTTCGTTATAGCTATAGCCGCCGGTAATGGCCGCCTGATTCGCGCCCACCAGCTTGAAGGGCAGCACGCCCAGCGCCAGCAGTCCCGGCAGCACGACAATCAGCGGCACCAGCATTTTGAAACCGGAGGCGATGATGGGCGCCATCTGCGCCGAGCGTAAGTCCTTGGCCGCCATGACGCGCTGCACCACCAGGAAGTCAGTGGTCCAATAACCGAAGGCGGCGACAAAGCCGAGCCCGAACACGATGCCCGTCCAGTGGATGCCCATGGGATTGCTGCTGAAGCTGCCGAGGCCCCGCCACATATGGGTAAAGTCCTGGCCGGGAAAATTGGCGTGGATGCGCGCCACCAGGCCGCTCCAGCCGCCAGTTTCGATCAGGCCGAGGATGGCGATGACCAGTGCACCCGCCCAGATCAGCACGAATTGCAGCACTTCATTGAAGATGGCCGAGCGCAGGCCGCCGAGGGCGACGTAGACGGCGACGGTCGCCGCCGAAATCCAGATGCTGAAGCTGATGTTCCAGCCCAGCATGACCTTCAGCACCAGCGCCATGGCGTACATGTTGACGCCGCTCACCAGCACCGTCATCGCGGCAAAGCACACCGCCGACAGCGCCCGCGTGGGCTCGCCATACCGCAGGTGCAGATAGCCCGGCACCGAGTGGGTCTTGCAGATGTAGTAGAAGGGCATCATCACCACGCCCAGGAAGAGCATGGCGGGCACCGCACCGATCCAGTACCAGTGCACGGTGAGGATGCCGTACTGATAGGTCGAGGCCGCCCAGCCCATCAGTTCGAGCGAGCTCAGGTTGGCCGCCAGAAAGGCGAGGCCGGCGACCCAGGCCGTCATTTCGCGCCCGGCCAGGAAGAAGTCTTCGCCGGTGCCGCTGAAGCGCTTGAGGTAAAAACCCAACCCGAGCGTGGCGAGGAAATACAGGGCGATAATCGCCACGTCGACCGGATGCAGGGTGATGAGATGGTGCATCAGGACTCCCGGCGCGGACACGCGCCAGTGGATGCCGCGCGCAGGCGCGCGGCGGCATCTTCGGGCGTCAGGTCGCGCTGCGGCATGGCCAGCAGTTCGTAGCCGACGAGAAATTTGCGGATCGAGGCCGAGCGCAGCAGCGGCGGAAAAAAGTGTGCATGCAGGTGGCACTCCGGGTGCGCCGCACTGTCGCAGGGCGGCAGGTGAATGCCCCAGGAGGTAGGAAAAGGCGCCTGAAACAGATTGTCGTAGCGCAAGCCGAGCCGGATCAGAATATCGGCGAGTTGCGCCTGCGCGGCGCCGTCCAGTTCCTCCAGCCCGCCCACATGCGCCTTGCTGAGCAGCAGCACTTCAAACGGCCAGCATGCCCAGAAGGGCACCAGTGCGACGAAACCGTCGTTTTCACAGATGATGCGCTCGCCCGCTTCCTGCTCGCGTTGCAGGCAGTCGCAGAGCAGGCAGCCGCCGTGCCGGCTGCGATAGCCGGCGAGTGCCGCCAGCTCGCGCGCCATCACGTTGGGCACATGCGCATTGGCCCAAATCTGGCCGTGCGGATGCGGGTTGCTGGCGCCCATCATGGCGCCCCGGTTTTCAAAAATCATGACCGAGCTCAGCTCGCCCCGCGCCGCCAGCTCACGGTATTGCGCCGCCCACGTAGCGACGACCGCTGTCACCGTGGCCAGCGGCAGATGCGGCAGTGTCACGTCGTGGCGCGGCGAGTAGCAGATCACGCGGCAGAGGCCCGCTTCCGCCTCGGCCCGGAAAAACTCACCTTCTGTACCGGTGACGCCCGGCGTTAGGGCAGGGAAGTCGTTTTCAAAAACGTAGGTGGCCGTATAGGCGGGATTGCTGCGGCCCTGCGCGCGGGCGTTGCCGGGACAGAGATAGCAGTGCGGATCATAGGGCGGTACGAGCGCGGGCGTGATCGATTCTTCCTGGCCCTGCCAGGGACGGTTATTGCGTTGCGGCGAGACCAGCACCCATTCGTCGAGCAGCGGGTTATAGCGCCGGTGCGGATGCGAGAAGATCTCGCTCATGACGCGGCTTCCGCGCCCGCTCCCGGCGCACTGCGGCAAACCCAGGAGGCGCCGGGAAGCGCGCGCCGCAGTCCGGCCACCGCTTCCGGCTGTGCCAGCGCGAGCACGCAACCGCCGAAGCCGCCGCCCATCATGCGCGCACCGTACACGCCCGGTTGGCGGCGGCAGAGATCGGCGAGATCATCCAGTTCCGGGCAACTCACCTGGTAATCATCGCGCAGACTGGCGTGCGAGGCATTCAGTAATTCCCCGAGAGCGGTCAAATTGCTCTCCGATAACGACCGTGCCGCGGCCAGCACGCGCTCGTTCTCCCTCACCACGTGGCGGCAGCGCGCGGCCAGCACCGGCGGCAGCAGCCGGATGCTGCGCTCCAGATCCTGCGGCGCCAGCTCGCGCAGCGAGCGCAGGCCCAGCCGCGCCGCCGCCATTTCGCATTCCGCCCGCCGCTGGTTATACTCCCCGGCGGCATTATCATGGCGCACGCCAGAGTCGCAGACGACAAAGCAGGCCTCCTCCGGCCACGGCAGCCAGTGCTTCTCCAGGCTGCGCGTATCGAGCTGCAGGAACCAGCCCTTGCGGCCGTGGCAGGCGATGAACTGATCCATCAGCCCGCAGCGGCTGCCGGCGAATTCGTGACTCGCCTGCTGGCACAGCTTCGCGAGTTCGGTGCGGTCGATCTCGAGCTCTGCGACGGCGGCCAGCGCCACGCCCACCGCAACTTCCGCGGCCGCGGACGAGCTCAGACCCGCGCCTACCGGAATGCTGCTGCGCAGCTCCAGCGCCGCGCCTGGCAGTTTGACCTTGCGGTCGAGCAGCAGCGCCACCCCGCGCAAACTCCGGCTCCAGACCGGCACGGCGGCCTCAACGTCCGTCTCGTCGATGGCAAATTCGGCCGCCTCGCCAAAATGCTCCGACCATATACGGACGCGCCGCCCCGCGAGCGGCACGACGGCGACCCGCACCTCCAGGTCAATGGCGGCCGGCATCACCCAGCCGTCGTTATAGTCGGTGTGCTCGCCGATGAGGTTGATTCTTCCAGGAGCCCGAAACTCGCGCGGAGCCTCAGTGGGCACGCAGCATCACCACGCCATGCGAGGGCACGGTTACGGTGTAATGACCGGGCGAACGGAAGCTCCGGTGCGCCCACAGGTCGCGAATCTTGGGATTGCTCCCCACGCCCAGCTTGGCCCAGTCCGCGGTCATCGCGGCCGCCTGCGGGCCCCGGTTGAACAGCGCAATCGCCGTCGCGCCGCCCGACAGCGGCTTTTTCCAGATCTCCAGATCGCCATCCTGCTGCACGCGGTAGCCCTGCTTGCCCAGCTTGTCCTGATCGACCGCAATCACTTCGCGGTTGGTCAGAATCGCCAGAATATCGGGGGTCATCTTGGTCAGGTCGTTGCCGGCAATTAGCGGCGCTGCGAGCATGGACCACAGGCTCATGTGGGTGCGGTACTCGGCGTCGGTCATGCCGCCGTTGCCGATTTCAAGCATGTCGGGGTCGTTCCAGTGCCCCGGCCCGGCTGCGCCCTGGCGCCCGTTCTGGCTGAAACCGTTGCGCGACATCGAGGCGTAGTTGTCTTCGATGTCGCCGGTAGTGCGCCACAAATTGCCGCCCACCTCTGCACCCCACGCGCCCACGTTTTGCCAGCCATACTCGCACAGGCTGAAGACGATGGGCCGCCCAGTCATTCGACTGGCGCGGGACCCCGCGCGGCGCAGCGCCAGCGCCATTTTTTCGTACACCGCTCGCATCTGATCGGGCGAATAGACTTCGCTCGCGCTGCACCAGTCGTACTTGAGGTAGTCAATGCCCCACTTCGCGTAGGTGCGGGCATCCTGCAGTTCGTGATTGTAGCTGCCGGTGTAGCCGGCGCAGGTCTTCGGCCCCGGCGACGAATAGATGCCCAGCTTCAGTCCCTTCGAGTGCACGTAATCGGCCAGCGCCTTCATGTCGGGAAATTTGCTGTTGGGCTGAATGTTGCCGTTGGCGTCGCGCTGGCCCTCCCAGGTGTCGTCAATATTGACGTACACGTAGCCCGCCGCCGCCATGCCGGTGGAGACGAGGAGATCGGCCGTGCGGCGGATGTCTTCCGCGTTCACGTGCACGTTGAAGTGGTTCCAGCTATTCCAGCCCATGGGCGGCGTCAGCGCCAGGCCATTGGGCGGCAGCGGATGAAACGGCGCAAGCGGCGGATGCCGCAAATCGGGCGGCAGCTCATACACAGTGTTGGACGAGACCTTATGAAACGTCACCGGCTGTGGCGAAAACCGCCGGAAGCCGGAGTAGCTGGCGCGGCTGCCGCCGGGCGCGAAGGCGAGCGTCAGGCGCGATCCTTGCATGGTGCCCTGGTATTGCCGCCCCGGCGCCTGTGGCCGGAAGGGATCGTAAATTTTCAACTTCACCTGATTCCCTTCGACGTTGCCCTTGATGATGCCGTTGTGTCCCTGCTGCGTGGCCGCTACGCCGGTGATCTGGTTGCCCTCGGTCTTGAAGACGTATTCCAGTTGCACCGTGTGGCTCTGCCCACGTCGCGTATAGGTCTGCTCCGCTTTCCAGGTCCCCGCCAATTTCGACTGCTGCGGCGCAAACCCCAAAAACATCACGCCAAGCGCCAAAACCCATAGTTTCCAGCTACGCATCGGTTCCCCCCTCCGCAACAGAGTAGTTGAATCCTGAACGGATAAAGTATACCGTTTGCCATGGGGAGTCTCCGATGACCAACCGACGAATCATCATTACTCTTCTGGCTCTGACCTGCGCCCTGCCGCTGCTAGCCTCTGCCCAAGGCAGCGCCGCTGATTATGCCCGCGCCAACTCCATCAACAAAGAGTACGCCGGGCTCACCGTCAACATCCCCGGCCCGACCAACTGGATTGCCGGCAGCGATCACTTCTGGTATCACAAGACCGTTCCCGGCGGGCGTGAGTTTATCTGGGTGGACGCGACCACGCTCACCAAGCGCCCTGCGTTTGATCAAGCGCGGCTGGCGGCGGCGTTGTCCGACGCGAGCGGCAAGCACTATACCGCGCTGACGCTGCCGTTCACGGATGCGAATGCCGAACGTCTGGGCCGCACGTTTCCCCGCCCGGGCGGGCTGCAGTTCATCAACGGCGAGCAGGCGATTGCCTTCGGCCTCGGCGGCTACAACTGGACGTGCAGCCTTACCGATTACACCTGCACGCGCGGCGAAAAAATGAAGCCGCAGTCCCGCCGTTTTTTCCCGCCCCCGCCTTACGCCTCCGGCGCCAACGGTGGCGTCGCGGTGGATGCGGGCATCTATCCGCCGCCCATGATGGCCAATGAGCCGGAGGACGGCCTCGAAGATTTGGTTCCGTACCGCCCGCAAACAGCACAACCACCCTCAGCGCGGCCGCAACCGCCGCCCCAGCCCAACGAGAAGCCCTCCCCCAACGGCGACTGGATCGCCTACATTCAGAACTTCAACGTTTGGGTGCGCCGCAGCGGCGACAAAACCGGCTCCTCACTGAGCACCGATGGTTCCGAAGGCAATGCCTACTCGCTGCCCACGCTTGCCTGGTCGCCCGACTCGACGCATCTCGCTGCCTACGCCATCCGCCCCGGCTACGACCGGCACATTCAATACGTTGAATCCTCGCCCACCACGCAGTTGCAGCCCATCGCCTTTAAAGGCCCGCTCTACCGGAAACCCGGCGACACGCTGCCGATTGCGCAGCCGGCGCTATTCGACGTTGCGACTCGCACGGAAACGCCGATCCCAAACACGCTTTTTCCCAATCCCTTCAATCTGACGCCGCCCAAGTGGTGGAAAGACAGCCGCGGCTTCACCTTCGAGTACAACCAGCGCGGCCACCAGGTTTACCGCGTCATTGAGGTCAACGCGGCCACGGGCCAAGCGCGCACACTGATTGAAGAAGACAGCAAGACCTTCGTCGACTACCGTCCGCTGGTGCCCAACCCCACCGACACCGGCAAGTATTTCCGCTACGACGTCAACGACGGCAAGGAAATCATCTGGGCGTCGGAGCGCGATGGCTGGGAGCACCTGTATCTCTACGATGGCGTCACCGGCCAAGTCATCCGCAAGATCACCAACGGCGATTGGCCCGTCCGCGCCGTGGACTACGTGGATCCGGTCAAGCACCAAATCTGGTTCGAAGCCAGCGGCATGACGCCGGGCGAGAATCCCTATTACATCAACTATTACCGCATCAACTTCGACGGCACCGGTCTGATGACCTTCACAAGCGCGGATGGCGATCACACCGTCAGCTTCTCGCCCGACCACCAGTTCTACACCGACGAATGGTCCACGGTTGATCAGCCGCCCATCTCCGAGCTGCGCCGCACCAGCGACCAACACGTCCTCCTGACGCTCGAAAAGGCCGACGACAGCAAGCTGCTCGCCGCCGGCTGGAAGCCGCCGCTCATCATGCATGCCAAAGGCCGCGACGGCAAAACCGACATTTGGGGCATCATCTGGCAGCCCTCGAATTTCGACCCGAGCAAGAAATATCCCGTGGTCGAGAGCATCTACGCCGGGCCGCAGGGCAACTTCGTGCCCGAAACGTTCCGGCCGCGCGGCATGCCGCTGGCGGAGCTGGGCTTTGTGGTGGCGCAGATTGACGGCATGGGCACGAACAACCGCTCGCGTGCCTTTCACGATGTCGCCTGGCAAAACCTCGCCGACGCGGGCTTTCCCGACCGCATTCTCTGGCACAAAGCGGCCGCGGCGCGTTATCCCTGGTATGACATCAGCCACGGCGTGGGCATTTACGGCACCTCGGCCGGCGGGCAAAGCGCCCTGGCCGCGCTGCTGTGGCACGGTGATTTCTACACCGTCGCGGTCGCCAACTCCGGCTGCTACGACAACCGCATGGACAAGATCTGGTGGAACGAGCAGTACATGGGCTGGCCGGTCGGTCCGCAGTACGTCAAGAACTCCGACACCGTCAACGCGTGGCGCCTCCACGGCAAGTTGCTGCTGTTTTTCGGTGAACTCGACGGCAACGTTGACCCCTCTTCCACCGTGCAGGTCGTGAACCAGCTCATTCAGCACAACAAGCGCTTCAGCTTGATGGAAGTTCCCGGCGGCGGCCACGGCTCCGGCGGTGAGTACTACCAGCACCGTCTCGAAGATTTCTTTGTCCATAACCTTCTCCACGTAGAACCACCCCTCTGGAATACGAAAGGAACTGAGCAGCAATGAAACCGACGCTCCGCCACTTCACCCTCATCCTCACCAGTTTCGGTTTGTTGGCGCTCGGCCAGGCGTTCGGCCGCCCTCAAGGTCCGCAAGAGGTGCAAACGCCGGCGCCGCTGCATTTCCGCTATCTCGGCCCGGCGCCCGCCGGCCGCATCGCGTCGGCGGCGGGCGTTGACGGCAATCCCAACGTCTACTATCTCGGCGCGTCTTCCGGCGGCGTTTGGAAATCCACCGACGGCGGCAAGACGTTCGTGCCGGTGTTCGACAACCAGAACGCCATGGCGATCGGCGCGCTGGCCGTGGCGCCTGCGGATCCGCAGACGGTCTGGGCAGGCACGGGCGAAGCCTGGGCGATTCGCGGCATTGACGTCATCGGCGATGGCATTTACAAGTCCACCAACGCCGGCCGCACCTGGCAGGACATGGGTCTGGAGAAATCGGGCCGCATTGGCCGCATTGTCATCAACCCCACCGATCCCAATACCGTCTTCGCCTGCGTGCTGGGCCAGATTACCGGGCCATCACAGGAGCGCGGTGTTTACAAAACCGCCGACGGCGGCAAGACCTGGACGCGCGTGCTGTTTGTGAACCCCTATACCGGCTGCTCGGGCCTTGCGCTTGATCCCCACAATCCCAACGTCCTGCTCGCCGGCACCTGGCAAGTGCTGATGCATAGCTGGGGCGAGTTCAGCGGCATGTGGCCGGGTTATCAGGGCACCCCCGGCAGCGGCGTCTACATCAGCCACGACGGCGGCAGCACCTGGACACACCTGACCGACGGTCTGCCGAAGCCGCCGCTGGGCAAAATTGACGTCGCCATCGCGCCCTCCGACGGCCAGCGCATGTACGCGCTGATTCAGACCACTGACCAAGGCTCGGTCTGGCGCAGCGACGATGGCGGCGCCACCTGGCGCGATGTGAACTGGGACCGCACGCTCATCGGCCGCGCCGGCTACTACGTCCGCATCGCGGTGAATCCTTTCAACGAAGATAACGTGCTGGTCACCAACAGCAGTTTCCACGAATCCTTCGACGGCGGCCACACCTTTTCGGTGCCGCGTCCAGCGCGCTTTGGCGGCCCGCGCCTGCAGGCGAGCTGCGGCGACTGCCACGACATCTGGATGGATCCCAAAATCCCCGGCCGCTACGTCCTCACCGATGACGCCGGCGCCAGCATCGCCACCGGCCACAGCGTCGTGCGCGTCAGCCTGCCCAACGGCCAGATGTATCACGTCTTTACCGATAATCAGGTTCCCTACTGGGTCTACAGCAACCGCCAGGACGACGGCACCATGCGCGGCCCCAGCGACACCTCCGAAGGCACCGGCAGCGGCCGCGTCCCCGGCGTCGATGCCGGTCCGCATGGGCCTCCGGGCCGTCGCGCCCCGTACGGCGCTCCCGCCGCTTCCGCGCCGCATTGGCAGTACGGCCTGGGCGGCTGCGAATCCGGCTTCACGGAGCCTGCCAAGGGCAATCCCAACGTCGTCTGGTCAAGCTGCTACGGCGATGAAATTACGCGCTGGAGCGCCCGCACCAGCGTGGCGCGTTCGGTCGCGCCCTGGATGCACACCCTCGACTCGCAGCCCAATCTGCTCAAGTACCGCTGCCACTGGACGCCGCCGATGGCGATCGATCCCTTCAGCGGCAGCGTCTACTACGGCTGCCAGGTCGTTTTCCAGACCGATGACCAGGGCCAATCCTGGAAGGTCATCAGCCCCGATCTGTCGCAGGGCGGCCCGCGCCACATCGTCTCGTCCGGCGGCCTCGTCGGCGACAACCTCGGCCAGTACTACGGTGGCGTGGTCTACGCCATCGCGCCTTCGCCCGTCGCGCCGCGCCTGATCTGGGCGGGCACCAACAATGGCCAGCTCTGGTACACCAAAGATGGCGGTACGCACTGGACCAACGTCACCAAGAACATTCCTGATCTTCCGCCCGGGGGCACCGTTACGCAGATCTCGCCCTCCAGCTTCGAGCCCGGCACCGCGTACGTCGCATTCGATTTGCACCTGAACAACAATCGCGCGCCGTACCTTTACAAGACGCACGATTTCGGCCAGACCTGGACCAGCATCAGCGGCGATCTGCCGCACGGCAACCCGCTCGACTACATGCGCTCGGTGGCTGCAAACCCCAACCGCAAAGACATGCTGTTTGCCGGCAGCGGGCATGGGTTCTTCTATTCGATGGATGACGGCGCCCACTGGACGCAGTTCAACCGCGACCTGCCGGCCTCGCCCATCAACTGGATTACGGTGCAGAAGCGGGCGCACGATGTGCTCGTCGCCACCTACGGCCGCGGCCTGTATGTACTGCCCGATATCAGCATCCTCGAGCAGACCGGCAAGACCAGCTATCCCGACGGCGTCACGCGCCTCTATGCGCCCAAGGCAGGCATCCGCCAGGCGCGCGACGGTCGCGCCGAGTTCGATTTGTCGCTCGCGCGTACGCCCGCCAAGCCGCTGACCTTCACCATCCACGATTCCACGGGTGCTGTCGTCCGATCCTTCAAGGTCACGGCGCACGGCGGTCTCAATCGCGTCGACTGGAACCTGCGCTACACCGCGCCGGACTTCGTCAAGCTGCGCACTACGCCGCCCGAGGATCCCTATATCTGGTCGGAGCCGCGTTTCCAGGGCCGCGACTGGCGCCCGGTCACGCACTGGGGCATCGAAGGCGCGCAGCATGCCGGTCCACTCGCGGCGCCGGGCAATTTCACCGTCAGCTTCACCGACTCCGGCAAGACCTACAGCGAACCCTTCACCGTCGTCCAGGATCCTGCCATTCACTCGAGCGATGCCGATCTCGAGGCTTCGACGAAGATGCAGGTTCGCATCCGCAACGACATGGACGCCGCCGCGAGCATGATCAACCGCCTCGAGATTCTGCGCAAGCAGGTGCAGGACGATCTGAAGTCGCACCCCGATCAAGCTGCCGCGCTCAATAGCTTTGCGGGCAAGCTCATGGCGGTCGAAATGCAGTTGCTCAACCACGAAAGCCTGCTCAGCGATGATAAGTACTATCCGGAGCAGTACAAGGTCTACATGAACCTGATCTGGTTCAACGGCGTGGTGGGCACCGGCGCGGGCGATGTTGCCGGCGGCGCCAATTACAAACCAACCGATGTTTCCTATCCCATCCTCGCCGGCATCGAGCAAAAGCTGGCCACCGCTAAAGCCGATTACGACCAGGTGATCCAAACCGCGCTGCCGGCCTTCAACCGCCAGATGGAGGGCAAACTGCCGCCGGTCCATTAGCTAGCGAGTATATACTTTAAGTAGATATGCCCCGTAAGCTCGCCAAGCTCTTTTGGACCGGCAGTTCGCAGGCCGTGCGGCTGCCCAAGGAGTTCAGACTGCCGGGCAAGCAAGTGAGCGTGCACCGGCGCGGTGCGGCCATCGTGCTGGAACCGTTGCCGGAAAGCTGGGCATGGCTGGATGCCTTGGTGGCACCGGTAGACGCTGATTTTGAAAAGGCGGCCACGGAACGGCCCCGCGGCCAGCGGCGGCGCGAGCTGGACAAGCTATGGCGGTGACCACGCCCCGCTTCCTGCTGGACTCCAACGCCGTCATCGCTTTGCTGAACCAGTCCTCGAAGGATCTGGACCGGCGCGTGCGCCGCGAGCTGCCCGGCGCCGTCGCCATTTCCGTCATTGTCCTGCACGAGCTCGATTACGGAGCCTTCAGGAGTCGGCGCGTTGACGAAAACGCCCGGCTGGTGGACGCCTTGCAGTTTCCGGTGCTGGCGCTCGAGTCCGACGACGCCCGCCAGGCTGGCCGCATTCGCGCCGAGCTGGCCGCTGCCGGCACGCCCATCGGCCCCTATGACGTACTCATCGCGGGCCAGGCGCTGGCGCGCGGCTTGACCCTGCTCAGCCGCAACGCCGCGGAGTTTCGCCGCGTGGCGGGCCTGAAGTGGGAACAGTTCTGAGATGCTCGTGGCCAGCAGGAATGGTGCGGTCACCGGCCCAGGTCTGCGATGTGCTGCTTATTCGTCGCCAGGTCGGGGATCCCCGATTTGAATCGTCCGGTCCCGATGACCCGGTGCCGGCTGGCAGTTGGACGGCTTGCCTCGAACTGCTGGATTGCCGCTTGGATCACTTCTGACCGGCTCCAGCCTAGGCGTGCCACCAGGCGCTCCAGCGCGTCGCTGGTCTTGCCGTCAAGCGTAGCTCGCACCGAGGATCCCATACCTCAGCCTAGCTCACCGGCAGCCGGGCAGGCGGAAGGCGCCGATGCGCGTGGTTGATGCCGGCGCGCCGGGCTTGAGATAGTCGCCCACGTACCAGAAGGTGCAGTCGTCGCTCGGGTCCATGGCCATGGTGGTGTAGTCTTCCCAGCGATTGCTGCCCGTCTGCGCCGCGCCGCCCTGCGCCAGCACGGTCTCGCGCATGGTGAGCTTGCCCGGTGGATCGCCCGCCCGCCGCGCTGCAAAGCGCTGGCCCGGGTACACGTCCGGCCCGCCGTAGGAGTAGCCGATGCCGATGTCGCCGAACTTGTCCATATCCATGCTTGCCATCCAGCGATAGTGGTCGTCGGGCGCGTAAATGCCCTGCTGGTACAACGCCGGATCGCCCTGCCGGTCGAGCCGGAACTCGTACCAGTCCACGCCGCCGGCATGCGCGGCGGTATCCACGGAATGCTCGGCCAGTATCGACTGGTGCCCGTCCCAGCGGCGGTACACCAGCCGCTGCATGAGCTTGTCACCCTGCGAGTCGAGGTAGGTTTTGGAGTTCAACTGGGGGACACAGTTGCTTAGCTGTCCATTGCACAGGAAGTGATAGGGCGCGACGGCAAGCTGGTGGCCGCGCGACACGGTCGTCTTCCTGAAATTTTTCCAGTCGACGTGAACCTTGAACCAATACAGCACCGAGCTGTCGTAAATGTTCTTAAGCTGCGTGCCGCCGTCGGCCATCAGGATGTTGGCCTCGCCCGCGGGCGGCGGCGTGGGGCCATCGACGTCGGTATTATTCAGAAAGCTGACGCCGTCGATCAGCACGCACTGTTCCTGCGCCGGCTCGCCCTTCAGCATGCGCGCGCGCTGAGCGACGCAATCCATTTTCTGAATCACGCCATCGCCCGAGCTGGTGGGCACGTAGTAACCGTCGGGCCAGACCGCCGGCCGCGGGTAATCCGGAAAATACGGCCGCCGGAACTCGTAGCGATAATAGGTGCCGAGCGCGTTCGCGCTGGTGCTGACCGCGTAGCACATGCCGAAATCGCCCTTCGGTTGTCCTTGCGGCCGCGAGAAAATCGGCATCACGAACAGCCAGCGGTGCGCGAGCTGGTCGTAGCGCACCACCGCATCGCCGTTGTTGGTGGTGGCGCAGCGGCCTCCAAAGCCCGCAAAGATCGTATTGGTCGGCACCGCGCCATAGAGGAGCTTGCCCTGCTTGTCGAACACCGCCATCTGCGAGTTGATGATCTCAACCACCTGCTTCGGCCCTACCGCCAGACTCAGGTCGAGCGCGCCGCGCCGGCGCGCTGGCTCCGGATGCTGTCCTGGAAAGCCATAGCCCAGACCGTCGAAGCTGGCCACCAGTCGCGCTGCGGGTGCATCGCCCATCGCCGTCTGCTCGGCCGCCCGCTCCGCCGGCCCCAGCTCAGGAAACGGCGGCGGCAGGGGTGCGGGCCGCGGCGGATCGGTGGCCTCCGTCGGCGCGGGCCGGTGCTTCTCGAACCAGGCGTGCATCTGCGCCGGAGTCAACCCCGCCGGGAAAAATCGCCTCTGTGGCGCCGGCGGCGCGCTGCCCAGACCCTTGCCCGGCCCCACGAGCACCACGCCGGTAGCCGCCGGGCTTTCAAAGGCCGTATGCACCACCCCCGACGGCGGCGCATAGGCTCCCACCCGCTGCACCTGTGCCTGCGCCAGCGACAACCCGGCCGCAGCGGCGAAAAGAAGAGCGACTCGCAGGACGTGTTTCATGGTGATTTCTGGTGCGAGAGGGGGGAGTCGAACCCCCAACCCCTTGCGGGGACCAGATCCTAAGTCTGGCGCGTCTGCCAGTTTCGCCACTCTCGCACAACGTCATTGTGGCACGGAGGGGTAGCGCCGGTTGTGCGCGACGCCGCCCCAAGCTGCTCGCCAGGAAAATCGCCCGGTCTCAGAACATTGCGGTTTCACCGCGCCACGTTTTCTCCGTGCGCGCGCCTGATCCGTTATCATCCCCCGCAGCTCGTGGCAAGTTCCCAACTGGAGATCCTTGCTGCGGCGGGCCGGTCGAGCCTCACGCTGCCGTCGCCCGAGAATCTGCTGCCGCGAGGATCGCCCCATGTGAGCAAGAGCGGCACAGTCGCAAGCTCAACGCCATGTGCACCCCGCACCTCGGCGTAAAAACGGCAAGACGCCAGAGCGTCCCGAGGAGCCACAGGGCCGCCCTTGTCCCACGGCAACGGGGGCAGCCAGCCGGATGACGAAACCGAGGCCGCCGGTGGCGCATGACGGATATAGCGGCCCCGGACGTGCCCGTCGAGCAAAACCCTGAGCTCGTCGCCAGTCCAGTAGGTACGCAGGGCCCCGCCGATTTCCATTCCAGGGCACGAACACCCTGCCAAGTCGGTGCTCTCCACGTAGCTCGCGGGCAGTTCTCGACTTGCCGCAGCAAAGTAGCCAGCCGAGGCCGCCCACCATCCGCCGAGCAGTACGATGGCGGCACCGGATGCGCAAACTGCAACGGTTCGCGGATTCAATCGGGACATGGCGCTGCCTCAGCTCGGGGGCGATATACCAATAATAGACTCGTGGCCACTCTGCCTGACTGTGCAGCAGCCGGGAGCGGCCCCGATTAGAGTTTCTGGCCTTTGGCGATCTGGCCTGGGAGCAGGAACGTCTTGGGCAGCGCTCCGTTGCCGCATAGCTTGAAAGTCCCAAAGTCTTTGTACCAGTCCCCGTCGGGGACTAGCGGCGCCGACCGCACCCAGTGCATGAGCTCGTACAGATCCTCCAAGCCTATGCCACGTTCGCGCATGCGTTCCATCAGGTGGCGGCGTAAGGCCGGCGGAAACGCGTCCCAGCGCGCCAAGCGCGGCATCAGCCGCCGAAGACCATGCGGCCGAGTTCCTCTCCCAGTCGCGTGGCATCGTCTGGGTCGGATGCGGCACGGAAGTCCTGCGCCAGTTTGAGGAATTGCTGCCGCCGCACCTGTTCCGCGTCCAAGCCGGCCTCAACGAGTTGGGCCAGCATTTGGCTGGCACTGGTGCGCTTCTCCCGCGCCAGCGCTTTGACCCGGCGGGCCGTCGAGGCCGGCAGCGTTACCGACTGGCGGTGAACCGATTTCCTCGCGCGCGTTGCCACGGCACCATTATGCACCAAACTGCACCATTTTGCAGAGATACCCTTGCAGGTTCCAGGCGTCTACGCCCACATGACCGCAATTTCCTGCTCCCGGGCCGGGCTTTTTTAGTATGCTTCCCGCTTATGCGCCTACTCCGCTGCCGCTGGCTCCTCTGCAGTCTTCTGCTCGCAACCTTTGCCGCCGCTCAGGGCATCCCCACCCCGGCGCAGTACTTCGGCTTCGCCATGGGCGCGGACCGCAAGCTGGCGCGCTACGACAAGATCGTGGCCTATTTCCACGATGTTGCCCGGCAATCAGCCCGTGTCAAGGTGCTCGATCTCGGCCCGACCACGGAAGGCAATCCCTACGTGGTCGTGATCGTCAGCTCCGCCGCCACCATGAAAAACCTGGATCATTACCGCGATCTCGAACGGCAGCTTTATTTCCAGGGCGGCGAGCCCTCACCTGCCCAGCGCGACGAGATTTTCCGCGATGGCAAGGCCGTGGTGGTGATCACCAACAATATCCACTCCACCGAAATCGGCTCCTCACAGATGGTCGTGGATGCGGTTTACAAGCTCGCCACCGACAATTCCGCCGCGACCCGCACGATTCTCGATAACGACATCCTGCTGCTCATCCCCTCCCAAAACCCCGATGGCCAGATCATGGTGACGAACTGGTACGACAAGTACCTGGGCACGCCGCAGGAGGGTGGCCCGCTGCCGTTTCTGTATCAGAAGTACGTCGGCCACGACGACAACCGCGACATGTATCTGTTCTCGCAGCGCGAAACCCAGATGCTGGGCAAGCTCCTCTGGCACGACTGGTTTCCGTCGGTCTGGCTCGATGAGCACCAGCAGGGTATGACCGGACCGCGCATGTTCACCATGCCGGCGACCGATCCCATCAATCCCAACGTCGATCCGCTGATCTACCGGCTCAACACCATCTACGGCCAGTCGCAGGCCGCCGCGCTTGAAGCCGAAGGCAAAACCGGCGTCATCTTCAATGCTACCTACACCAACTACTGGGAAGGCGCGCTCGCCTGGGCGGGCTGGTGGCACAACGAAGTGGGTTTGTTGACCGAAGCCGCCAGCGTTCGCATCGCCACTCCCACCATGCAAGCCATGGCGAAGCCCGGAGCGACGCCCATCGCCGGACCGGCGCCACGCCGCGGCGGAGGCTTCGCCGCCGCCTTCGCTTCGCCGACCGCGATTCTGCCGGCGCCCACCGATATCAACTCCCGCACCGAGTATCCGCGGCCCTGGATGGGCGGCAAATGGACGCTCAAGGACATTGTGGATTATGAAATGACGGCGACCTTCGCGCTGCTGCAAACCGCCGCTCAGCGCCGCGAGGAGCTGCTGCACAACATCTACGACGTCAATGCCCGCACCATCGCTTTGGGCCGCGAAGGCAAGCTCGGCTTCGGTGATCGCCAGCCCAGCTACGCCGCCATCATTCCGCTGGCGGGCCAGCAGGACGGCAATGAAGTCCGCGATCTGGTTGCCAAGCTGGAGGAGGGCGGCGTCGAGGTGCGCCAGGCGACCGCGGCCTTTAGTAATGACGGGCATAGCTATCCGGCGGGTACTTTTGTCGTTCCCTTCGCTCAGGTTTTCGGCCGCTATGCCAAAGACATGCTAGAAAAGCAGGTCTATCCGCTGGTGCGGCGCGCGCCCAACGCTCCCGCCGAAGCCCCCTACGATGTCTCGGCCTGGTCGCTGGGCATGCAGTTCGGCGTCGCGGTGAATTTCGCCCACACGCCGCTTCCGTCTGATTTCACCAGCGCCTCGGTCGCGCACCCCGGCTTCCGTCTGAACGCCGCGCACGGTTCCGGTGGCTGGCGTTTCGCCTATACCGGCGTGACCGGTGATGAAGTGATCAATCGCCTGCTCCGCGAAGGCCTCAGCGTCCATCTGGCCGCTGCCTCGGGCGCCGCGCCCGCCATCGCATCCGCAGCGGCTTCGGCGGCGCAGTGGCGGCAAGCCACCGCGGGTTTTACCGTAGACAATGCCACCCTGCCTGCGCCCTCATCCGGCTGGACGATTCACCAGCCCCGCGTCGGCATGTACCAGTCCTTCACCGCCAACATGGACGAGGGCTGGACGCGCTGGGTCTTCGACCATTACGGCCTGGCGTATACGACGCTGCACAATGCCGATGTCGCCGCCGGCAATCTTCACGCCCGCTTCGACGTTATCGTCCTGCCCGACCAAACCGCCCAGAGCATTCTGAAAGGCAACAACTGGCCCGCGCTGCCGGAGCCCTATCGCGGCGGCATCGGCGACGCCGGCTGGAATGCCCTGGCCGCATTCGTCCGCGACGGTGGGGAACTGGTGGCCATGGGCAACGCCACTAACCTGCTCATCAACAAACTGCCCATCGGCGTGCAGGACATCAAACACACGCTATCGCGCGAGCAATTTTTCGGCCCCGGCTCGATTGTTCACCTGCAGGTCGACACCACCAATCCCGTGGGCTTGGGCATGGCATCCGGCACCTGGGCGTTCTACATCAACACGCCCTTTTTTGAGCTGACCAATGGGTTTGCCTCGCAAACCACGGCGGTCGCCGCCCGCTTTCCCAATGCCGAGGTCAACGCCTCCGGCTGGCTGCGCGGCGAGAGCTACCTGGTGGGTCGCGCGGCGGTGGTCACGGTGAATCTGCATCCGGGCAAAATCGTGCTGTTTGGCATTCGCCCGCAGCACCGTGCCCAGACGCGCGCCACCATGCCCATGCTCTTCGACGCCCTCTACTGGTCGGCCGCGCAGCGCTGAGTGGCTCGCCACTTTTTGCCCTGGTCGCTCCCGATGGTCGCTTGGAGTGCGGGCTTCGATTCCCGGCAGGGTCCGCCCGCTGGCGCTCATGGCTCCTCCAAGCTGCCGCCAGCGAATCGCTCATTCAGCTTTGAGCGTTCGGATCGGATCAATTCTTGCGGCGCGGCGCGCGGGAATCAGTCCTGCCGCCAGCGCGCAGATCACCAGCACGATGGCGCCGGCCGCCAGCGCGCGCGGGTCATACGCCCCCACGCCATACATCTGGCTGGCCATCAGGCGCGCGGTCAATATCGCCGCCGGAATGCCAACGCCAATGCCGATCGCCGCCTGCACGCCGACCCCGCGCAGCACCATGCGCACAATCCGCACGCGCGAAGCGCCCAGCGCCATGCGCACGCCAATCTCATTGGTCCGCCGCGCCACCAGATAGGCGGTGACGCCATAGAGGCCGATCACCGCCAGAATCAGCGCCAGCACGCCGAACAAACTGGCGAGCGTGGCCAGCAGCCGGTCCTGGTTGAAATTGCCCGCGACCTGGCTTTGAAACGTGCGCAGGTCGGATACGATCAGGTTCGGGTCGATGTCACTGAGCGTGCGCCGCAACAGCGCCGGTGCCGCCGCGGGCGGATGGCTGAAGTCCACTACCATGGCTCCCATGAACATCGAGCCGTCTTCGGTGGCCTTCATGCCGGGCTGGGTATAGCCGCTGTAATACTGTGTCATGGGCCGCAGGAACAGCGGCCGGACCGGCCGGCGGGGGTTGTTGAGCTTGAAGTCGCGGAAGACGCCGACGATGGTGAAGCTGCCCGAGTATTGCGGGTAATCAATGCCGAAGTGCTGTCCGACGGCGTCCTGATGCGGAAAGAACTGCTTGGCGAACGCCTGATTCACCAGGGCGACTTCGGGCGAGGATGCCGTGTCCTGCGCCGTGAAATCACGCCCCTGGAGAATCGGTACGCCTACCGAGGCGAGAAAGCCGGGACTTACCCGGTCCCAGCTCGAGCCGCAACGGTCGTGCGGACCGGGCGCAGGATGGCCTTCCTGAATGACGCATTCGCCCCAGTTATCATCCTCGAGCGGGCTGTACATTCCGAGGCCGACGTGCGCCACGCCCGGCAGCGCCGCAAACGCGTCCGTCAGCCGCCGGTTGAGCACCTGCGCCGTCACGGGAGTGTAGCCGGCGCCGGCTTCATCCCAATGCACCACCCAGCGCTGCGCCGTGGTCAGGCCGAAGTTCTGGTTCTCCACGTTGGCCAGCGAGCGTGCCGTGATCAGCGCTCCCACCAACAGCACCAGCGAGAGCGCGACCTGGAAAATCACCAGCGCGTATTGCGACAGCGATGAGCGGTCGCGGGTCGAGCGGTTGGCGCCCCGCAGCGCCTCGGCCGGCTGCGCGTGGCTGGCGGCCCAGGCGGGCGCCAGTCCGAACAGAATGCCGGTGAACAGCGATACGCCAAAGGCAAAGGCCAGCACCGGCCAGGAGGGTGCGGTAGCGATTGCCGAGTTCACCGCCTCCGGAAAGGCCAGCGCCAGAATCAGGCGCGCGCCGCCGTAGGCCAGCGCCAGACCGGCCAGCCCGCCCATGCAGGCGAGCAGTACGCTTTCCGTCAACATGCGCCGCAGCAGCCGCGCCCGGCTCTCGCCCAGCGCCATGCGCAGCGCGATTTCGCCCCGCCGCGTGGTCGCGCGCGCCAGCATCATGTTGGCGACGTTGGCGCAGGCAATGAGCAGCAGCACCCCCACCAGCGCCAACAGTAGCTTCAGACCTGCGCCGGACTCCTGCTGCAGGTTCTGCACCCCGCCGGCCGCGGGCACGACTACCACATGTTGCTTGGGAATGATGGACGCGCCGCCATTGGCCGTGTACGACGGCTGTGCCGCCAGCCAGTGGCGCAGCGCAGCCGAGAGCTTGGCTTGGACGGCCTTGATATTGGTTCCCGGCCGCACCCGCCCGATGGGATACAGCCAGTTGGCGCTGGGCAGGTTCAGCAGCGTGGTCGCCGGGTCGGTTTGGCCCCAGATGACCGGCTGCGCCTGCAGCGGCAGCCACACCGCCGGCGGCGCAGCGCTCATGCGTGCGCCGTAGAAGCCTGGTGGCGCAACGCCCACCACGGTAAACGGATGGGCCTTGATCGAGATGGTCGAGCCGACGATGTGCCGGTCACCGCCAAACTCGTTCTGCCAGGCGGCGTAGCTGAGCACGGCAACCGGTGCGGCTCCCGGCTGATCATCGGCAGGCGTCAGCAACCGTCCGGCGAAGGCGTTGATCCCCAGTGTGGGGAAAAAGTTCCCCGAGACCAATTGCCCGCTCAGCGAAGCCGCAAAGTTCGCGCCCCGCCGCACCGGCCAGCGCCCCTGGCCGGCAAACACCGCTGCGAGCGAGGTGAACTCGGGCTTGGAAGCCGCCTCCAGACGCTTATAGAGCGCATAGGAAAAAATGTCGAAGTCGCCGTTGTTGCCGACAAAGCCGCCGTTCACGCAGCAGTCGCCGGTGTCGCCCACCCGATAGAGCTGGTTGGGGCTGGCGACCGGCAGCTTGCGCAGCAGGATCCCCTGGACGAGCGTGAAGATCGCGGTGGTCGCCCCGATGCCCAGCATCAGCGTCACGACGGCGGTAATGGTAAACAGTGGCGCTTTGCGCAACTGCCGCAGGGCATGGCGGAGATCCGGCAACATGGCTATCCCTATATACCGGCCCGCACGGAAAAGGTTTCTCAAAAAAATCCTTCGGCGGCAGCTCGGAGGATCCCTGAGCGCCAGCGGGCGGACCCTGCCGGGAATCGAAGCCCGCACTCCAAGCGACCAACGGGAGCGACCAGGGCAAAAAGTGGCGAGCCACCGGCACCGCGCCTCACCTGCTACTGCCCAGCAGCAGAGCAGCCGTTTAAACTGATTATGTGAAGGGCATTAAGATTTTTGTTTCGTTCTTGGTTCTAGCTGTCGTGGCCATCGGTGCCGCCGGGCAAGCGCCATCTGCCCCCGTGCCGACGGTCAACGAAGCGGCTTACAACGCGAAAATGCTGGCGCTGGCGAATCGGCGTCCGCAGACCCATTGCCTGCCGCCGGGAGCGGTTGCCACCCCGGTCGATCCCCCTGCTGAGCCGATCGGCGCGCCCTCCAAACACAAGCCGCACCGGAAGAAGGTGGCGCCTTTGCGGCCGTGTCCCAAGCCGTTGTGGCCCGTGCATGCCGCTTATCCCGATGCGGGTGCGCTGCTGCCCTTTCACCGCATCGTCGCCTATTACGGCAATTTCTACTCCACGCAGATGGGCATTCTCGGCCAGTACCCGCCGGCCGATGTTCTCACCAAACTGCAAACCGTGGTCAACGCCTGGACGGAGGCTGATCCCGCGACGCCCGTGATTCCTGCGCTGGACTACATTGCCGTGTCAGCGCAGGCATCCCGCGGCCCGGATGGCGACTACCGCCTGCGCATGCCCGCCGCGCAGATCGAGAAAGCCATTCACATGGCCGATCAGGCGCATGGCCTGGTGTTCCTCGATGTGCAACCTGGCTGGAGCAGCCTGCAGCAGGAGTTGCCGCGCCTTGAACCCTACATGAAGTTGCCCAACGTCGAGCTGGCGATTGACCCGGAATTCGCACTGGTGCATGGCCATCGCCCTGGCGTGTGGCGCGGCACGCTCAGCGGTTCCGACATTGATTTTGCCGTTCGCTGGCTGGCCAATATCGTCGAGCAGAATCACCTGCCGCCGAAAGTTCTCGTCGTCCACCGCTTCACCCAGGCGATGGTCACCGACTACCGCGCCATCAAGCCGCGACCGCAAGTCGAGGTCGTGATGGATATGGATGGGTTCGGCTCACCCAGTGACAAGAAGGCCGCTTATCGCGATTTCATCGAGCACCAGCCGGTTCAGTTCACAGGCTTCAAGCTCTTCTACCACAACGACATGAAGTGGGGCCATCACCTGATGACGCCGGCAGAAATTCTGGCGCTCTCGCCGCGCCCGATCTATATCGTTTATCAGTAGCGGGGTGCATAATGGCCCCATGAGGTTGCTGTTCCTCATCGCCGTGGGGTTCGCGACCGTTGGCGTGTTGCCGGCGCAGCAGCCTTTGCCCTACCGTCCCATCGACCATCCCCATTTTGTCGCTGCGGCGCAGGCCAGCTTTCTCGCACCCTCGAATCTGCTCATTGGCGTTAGCGAGGATGGCGTTTCGCGCGCCTATCCAGCCGCGATTGTGGCGCAGCACGGCATCGTCGAAGACCAGATGCCCGATGGACCGATCACCGTCACCTGGTGAAGCTACTGCAATACGGCCCTCGTGTTCAGGGCCGCTGTAAAAGGTCGCGTGCTGCAGTTCGATACCGCCGGTGCCGATGGCGGTAATGAAGTCTTTCGCGACCGCCAGACCGGTAGCCGCTGGCTGCAGTCCACCGCAAGCGCCATCAGTGGGCCGTTGAAGGGCACGCACCTCGAGCTGTATCCGTTCCAGCTCACGAAGTGGAGCGAATGGCGCCGCAAGCATCCGCAGACACAGGTGCTCCAGCCTTTGCCCGGCTACGCCGCCCGCCTCGGGCGCATGAACCAGATTCTGGATCAGGGCATCGTCAATGCCGGCGGCGGTGCGCCCAAGGGCGCGTTCGGCCATGATGACCGCTTGCCGCCGCGCGCTACGATTGTGGGCCTTGAGGCGGGTGGCGTCGTCAAAGCCTATGCCGTGGCCGCGCTCAATAAAACGCCGGTCGTCAACGATCAGCTCGGCAGTGTGCCGGTGCTGTTGGTGCATCAGCCCGCCTCCGACACCACCACCGCCTTCATCGCCGAAGCTCGCGGCCGCCATTTGCATTTCCAGGCTGCCAACCCCGGCGCGTCGCGCCTGCGCGACCGGGAAACGCACTCCCTCTGGAACGCCTATGGCGTTTGCCTCTCTGGCCGCCTGCGCGGCGCGCGCCTGCGCTCGCTCATTCTGGAACCAGAATTCTGGTTTGCATGGTCGGAATTCCATCCCGGCACCAAGCTTTACAAGGAGGACTCACCCCAATGACACGACGCGAAGCCAACACCGCGCTGCTCTCGGCCGCCGCCGGCCTGCTCACGCTCCCCCTGGCTCTGCCGGCGCTTGCGGCCGCGCAATCCGGGAAACACACCCCCGTGCGCACCCTCATGCGTGAGCCGCTGGCGCCCATGCCCAACGCCGAGGCCAGCGTCATCATTCTGACGCTCGCTCCCGGCGAGCACGGCCATCCGCACGAGCATACCGGCCCAGTGTTCGCCTACATCCTGAAGGGTTCAATCGAGAACCAGGTCGATCCCGGCCAGCCCAAAACCTACCGCGCCGGCGATTACTTCTACGAACCGCCCATGCATGTGCATCGCATGATGCGCAACCTCAGCGCCACCGAACCCGCCGAAGTGCTCGTCTTCCAGGTCGGCGAAAAGGGCAAGCCCTTTACTATCCCCGCGAAGTAGCCGCAGCGCCATCCCAAGCTGATTCGCTGACTTGCTGACTGTCGCCGCTACGCTGACCCCTGGCCCCTGGCCCCTGCCCCTTTGTCAAACTTCGGTTGCTTCATCAGAAACACCAGCGGCGAGGCGATGAAAAAGATGATGGCCAGCGCCCGGAAGGCGTCGAGATAGCTGAGCACCGTCGCCTGCCGCATAACCTCGCCTTGCAGCACGCCCCAGGCTTGCTGCGCCGCCTGCGCGATGCTGGATCCGTCGCGCAGCAGCCCCTGGGCGATGGCGCTGTGGAGCATCGAGCTGATCGGGTTGGCGGAATTCACGTGTGCGACCAGGCGCGCATGGTGCGCCTGTTCCCCGCGCGACAGGGCCGTCGCCATCACCGAAATCCCGAAGCTCGAACCCAGATTCCGCGTCAGCCCGGTGATGCTGGTGGCGTAGCCCATCTCGGGATTCGGAATCGGGTCCACGCTGATAGTGGCAAAGGGCACAAAGACCAGCGACAGCCCCGCCCCCATCACAATCTGCGGCCAGAAGAATCCCCAAGGGCCCGACTGCCCATTCAATTGGCCGAACATCAGCACGCCAATCGCTGACGCCACCAACCCGCAAAACAGCATGCCGCGCATGTCCCAGCGCTTGCCGATCAGAATTCCGACGATCGGCATGCCGATCATGGTGGCGATGCCGCGCGGCATGTTCCAGACGCCCGCGGTCACCGCCGGGAAGTTCAGCACTTCCTGCATGAACAGCGGCAGCAGCAGGATGCTGCCGTAGAGCACAAAAAACAGAATCAGCGACAGTGCGCAGGCGGTGCCAAACGTACGGTACTTGAGCAGCCGCAAATGGACGACGGGGTTGGGTGCGCGCAGCTCCCAGATCACAAACGCCACCAGGCACACGGCGGCGATCACCGCGCCCACAACGATCAGATGCGAGCTGAACCAGTCGGCTTCCTGGCCTTTGTCGAGCACGACCTGCAGCGCAGCAATCCCAAAGGCGAGCAGAATAATGCCCCAGGTATCGGCGCCTTGCTTGATGCGCTTCAGGTAGGACGGGTCGAAGACATAAGCGTTGACCATCGTCAGGGCAAAGATGCTCACCGGTACGTTGATGAAAAACACCCAGCGCCAGGAGTAATCCGTCGTCAGCCAGCCGCCCAGTAGCGGCGCCACGATGGGCGCCACGACGATGCCTACGCCCCACATGGCCATGGCGTGCCCGCGCTCCTCGCGCGGAAATGACTCCAATAAGATCGCGCGCGTGATCGGCTGCAACAAGCCGCCAAAGCCTCCTTGCAGCACCCGGAAGCTAATCAACAGCGGCAGCGACGGCGCCAGGCCGCAGAGAATGCTGGCGCAGGTGAATCCGGTCACCGCGGTCAGCAGCAAACGCTTGCGCCCAAACCGCGCCGACAGCCAGCCCGTCAGCGGCAGCATGATGGCGTTCGAGACCAGGTAGGAGGTGAGCACCCAGGTCGCTTCGTCAATGCTGGCCGAGAGGTTGCCGGCCATGTAGGGAATGCTGACGTTGACCGCGGAGGTGTCGACCAGCTCCATAACCGCGCTGGCCATCACGGCAATGGCGATCATCCAGCGCGTCCACCCCTCCGGGTAGCTCACCGCCTGCTCCGGGTTGAGCGTCGCTTGATCCGCCAATCTCTCAGACTACCAAACCGCTGATCCTCTATGTGATGCTACGATGGATCACATGAAGACAGCCTCCATTCGGGACCTGCGCTACCGCTTTCCGACGATTGAGCGCTGGCTTCGCGCTGGCGAAACCGTGGCGATCACCCGCCGTGGCCGCCGTATTGCGCGCCTGGCTCCAGAGTCCACGGCGGATGCGGTCGAGATGCCCGACATCCTGGGACGCCTGCGCCAGATCTATGGGAATAAGATCCTCAAGCCGAGTACCGCGACGCTGTTGCGCCGCGAGCGGGACGAGCGATGGTGAGAGCTTATTGGGACACCAGTGCCCTCGTCCCACTCTACGCTCCGGAGATCTACTCCGCCGCTGCCACGAAAGCTCTGGTCCGTTGCCGCGGCGGCATTCTACTGACCCCACTGAACGAGCTCGAGTTGGTCAACGCCATCCAGTTGCGCATCTTTCGCCAGGAAATCGCGGCCGTCGAGGCTGCAGCGGCCCGTGCGGCGATCGCGAGAGATCGCGATTCCGGCCTTTACATCTGTGCGCCTCTTTCCGACGCTACATACACGACCGCGGCCGAGCTGGCGCTCGCACATACGCACCGCCATGGCGTTCGATCGCTGGACCTGCTTCATGTGGCTGCGGCGATCGAGTTAAAGGCCGAGATGTTTTTGTCCTTTGACAAGCGCCAGCGCGCCCTGGCTAGCGCGGCCGGTTTATCCGTCGCCTAGTTGCCGCCGCCGCCACCGCCACCGCCGCCGGGCCGGCGCTTGAGAGTGGGTTTGCCTGCCGGCGCGGCCGAGCCATTCGGCCGGATCAGGCTGGGCCGCCCGGTACCATGCAGCTTCAGGTTGGTGTCGTCCACGTGCTCCAGCATGGCCAGGCGGGCCTTGATCTTGTTGAAGTTCGAGGTGTTCAGGATGTATTCCGGCCGCGAGGGCAGCAAAGAATCGATTTCCTTTTCCGAGTCCTTAATGCGTGCGGGCGTGGGCGGGTGCGAGGAAAACGCCTTGGCGATGGTTCCCGGCTGCTTTTTTTCCTTGGACAGCAGCTTCTCGAACATCTGCACAAATGCCTGCGGGTCGTAGCCCGCTTCATACATGTATTGCAAGCCCAGGTAATCGGCCTCGCGTTCGTCACCGCGGCTGAATTTCATGAAGCTCATGGGGATGGCGACCTCCGCCAGACTCCGTCCCGCAAGTCCAATGCCGCCGCCAACGAAAATCAGCGGTAACGTCGCGTAGTCGATCAATCTCGCCTTCGTGAGATTGCGGGTGGCGTGCCGCGCCGCTACATGCGCAATTTCATGCGCCATCACGCCCGCCAGCTCTGCTTCATTGTCGGCCGCCAGTATCAGCCCCGTGTTCACGAAAAAGTAGCCACCCGGCAATGCCGCGGCGTTGACTTGGGGCGACTCCAGAATCCGTACGGTAAAGGGCACTTTAGCATCGGAGTGCCGCACCAGATTTTGGGCCAGTCGATTGATGTATTCGTTGATCTCCGGATCCTTCTGAATGCGCGCGGTCGCCTCCACTTGTTCGGCCAACTGCTTGCCCAGCGCAATAGACTTTTCGACGGAATAGAAGTTCATCCCGTCGCCCACACCGCGATGGCCGATATCCTTGAGGTTCTTTTCGTTGGCGCTTTGCGCGGCCAGCGGAATGGCCAGAGCGAAAATGAGCCCGAGGGCGAGCGAACGGAGACGGGCGCGCTTCATGGGGGATCAGACTTCCTTGCTCCAAGTATACGTCTACCAAGGTAGGACGTTGAGTTCCCGCTCCGGCGTTACCCTTAATGCTTGGCAGGGGCGAGCCCCCAGCCCTGCCAAGCGCAAGCGGGTCACTCGGCCCTGCCGAGCCCCGCGCCAAACGCGGCAACTTGGAGACGCCCTGAGCGCCAGTGGGCGTCCGTTGCAGGGGAGCGACGCTCGGCCACAGCCCGACCACCGGGAGGGCGGCTCCAAAAAGAGGTGGCCGTGCCACTCATAATGAGACATGCTGCTTTCCGAAATCCGCGACCAGTTTCCCGTCTCCCGGCATTATGCCTACTTCAACCACGCCGCTATTGCGCCGGTAGCTACGAGTACCCGCCAGGCGATGGAGGCCCATTTGGCCGATCAAGCCGAGTTTGGCGCCCTGCACTTCATGCAGTGGCTGGAGACGCAGGAGGGCGTGCGCGCCACCCTTGGCGGCCTTATTGGCGCTACTGCCGCCGATATTGCCCTGACTAAAAACACCACCGAAGGCCTGTTGACTATTGCCAATGGTCTTGCCTGGCGCCCGGGTGAGCGGGTGGTGACGTTCGAGTGTGAATTTCCAGCCAACCTCTATCCTTGGCTCGCACTGCGGGGCCGGGGCGTAAACGTCGAGCTGCTGCCCACGGCCGCGCTAACCGATCTCAATCAAGTGCGCGCCGCCTGCCGCGGCGCGAAAGTGCTGGCCATCAGCTTCGTGCAGTATTTGAGCGGCTTTCGCGCTCCGCTCGAAGCTATCGGCGCCATTTGCCGCGAAACCGGAACATGGCTCGTGGTGGATGGCATTCAAGGTTTGGGAGCGTTTCCGCTCGACGTGACCCGCTGCGGCATCCACGCGCTCGCTTGCGGCAGCCACAAGTGGCTGACTTGTCCCGAGGGCGCGGGATTTCTGTACGTCCATCCCGCTCTGCTCGAGCAACTCACGCCGCCCGAGCCCGGCTGGCTTTCGGTCGACAACTATCTCGACTTCGATGCCGCCCAGCGCGCGGCACAAACGGGGATTATGCACTGGCGCGCCGGCGCGGCGCGCTTCGAATGCGGCGCCGTAAACAGAACCGTGCTGCTCGGCATGGGTGCGGCCATCAAGCTGTTGCTGTCAGCGGGCGCGGATACCGCTGCAAACCATATCCTCGACCTGGGCCAGCGCCTTGCCGACGGTCTGGACCAGCGCGGCTGCACTCTCGCTTTATTGTCCGACGACCGCAGCGTGCGCAGCGGCATCACCAGCTTTCAGCACCCGCGCGAAGAGGCCGCCAGCCTGGTCCCGCGGCTCGAAGCCGCCGGGATTCTCTGTTCCCAGCGCGGCCCCTGGGTGCGGGTTGCCCCGCACCTCTATAACACCCCGGACGAAATCGACCGCCTGCTCGCCGAGCTGCCTGCATGACGCCCGCCGAACGCGAGCAGCTTCGTCGCATCCCCAAAGCCGAACTGCACCTGCACCTGGAAGGCAGCCTTTCGCCGCAAACCTTGTGGGCGTTGGCGCAGCGACAGGGCCGGCCCCACGGTCTGTGCGATCTGGCGGCGTGTCAGCGCCTGTATCAGTTCCACGACTTCAGCGGCTTCATCACGGCGATTAAGACCGCCAGCCTGCTGCTCGACTCGCCGGCCGACTACGCCACCGCGGTGCTTGCCCTCGCGGACTACTTGCATGCGCAGGGCGCCGTCTACGCCGAAGTCTTCTTCTCGGTGGGCATACTGCTCTGGCGCGGCGTTCCTGTCGAGCCCTACTGGGAAGCGATCGAGCAGGCCCGCGTGGAAGCCGAAGCCGCGAGCAGCGTGCGCATCCGTTGGGTGTTGGATGCCGTGCGTCAGTTCGGTGCTGAGCCGTTTGAGCAGGTTGTCAATTGGGCGATCCGGCTGCAACCGTCAGGTGCGGTCGCCGGCATCGGCATTGGCGGCGACGAGACGCAGCGCTCCGCAGCCGAGTTTGCAGCCGGCTACGGCCGCGCCCGGGCTCACGGCCTGCGCACCACTATTCATGCCGGGGAAACCTGCGGCGCGGCTTCCATCTGGGATGCGCTCCGCCATCTGCACCCGGATCGCATTGGCCATGGACTACATGCCTTCGAGGACGAACGGCTTCTCGACGAGCTGGCGCAGCGCCAGGTCGTGCTCGACATCTGCCCGACCTCGAACTTCAAGACCGGCGCCTGGCCGGAAGGCACGCTTCACCCGGCGCATCTCTATTACCGCCGCGGTATCCGCGTGGCTATCAGCTCCGACGACCCGGGCATCTTCGGTTGCACCTTGCTCGACGAATATGCCTTCCTCGCCGGACACGGCGGCTTTACGTTCTCCGAACTAGGCGAGCTCGCTGCCGGCAGCCTGCCGCGCTGACTGCCAGGCTTCGCCCCGGCGGATGCGCGTGGCAATCGACGGGTGCGAGTACAGCAGCCATTCCTTCCAGCGCGGCGGCTCGACTTCCGCCAGATTCTTTTCCGCCAGCCGCCGCAGACCTGCCAGCAGCGGCGCGGCCGTGCCCAGCGTGGCGAACGAGTAGTCATCCGCGTTGCGTTCCATCGCCCGCACAAAGGCATTGCTCACCGGTAGCAGCAGCAATCCCAATACGCTGAACACCAGCACCAGCAGCGGCCCGCCCGCCACGTCGGCAATGCCCTGCAGCCGCAGCGGCCCCACCAGCGCCGCCAGCACGACGTGCGCCAGCCAAAAGCCCAGCAAGCTGAGCGCCGTCTGAAAGCCCAGCCCGCGCCAGATGTCGTGATGGACGTGATGGCCCAGCTCATGCACGAACACGGCTTCAATCTCTTCCACCGGCGAGCCTTCCAGCAGCGTGTCGCTGATGATGACCCGGCGGGTTCGCCCCAAGCCGGTCAAGGCGGCATTGGCCTTGGCGCTTTTCTCGCCCAGCTTCCACTCGAATATGCCATGCAGCTTCGGCAGCTTCGGGTTCTTTGCCCGCAGGCCGGCGTAGGTGCCTTCCAGGCGCCGTACCAGGGGTGCATCGTTTTCATTCTCTTCCGTCATTGGCCGCAACTTGAAAAACAGCGGCAACAGCAGCACCGGCCCCAACTGTGCCAGCCCTACCATGACTACTGCGAACGCCGCCCACGCCCACAGCCACCAATGCTCAGGCGAAGCCCGCAGCAGCCAGTAGACCAGCTCGGTCGCACCCACGCCCAGCACCGCCGCCAGCAACGCGCTTTTGGTTTCGTCCCACAGCCATGAACCCACGCTCTGGCGGTTCATGCCGTAGCGGATCTCAATGCGCCGCCCCAGCCAGGCGCTGGGCAGGTCCAGCACCTGAAAGCCGGCGCCGACCAGCAGCACGTACTCGAGCACGACGAGCGCGGGCGCACCCGAGCACCAGCGCGCAATTGCAATGCTGAAGCCCGTCACCAGCAACAGCACCAGCAGCAGCAGATTGAAGCCGCCGGAAAAAAGGCCCAGCCAGAAGCGCTCGCGGGCATAGCGTTTGGGGTCGTTCATGAGATCCATCTTTCTGAATTTTAAGGGGAAACGCCGCTAAATCCTGCTATTCTGCCATCGTGCCCACACCGGCCACTAAACCAACCGGCTTTTGTGCCCTGATTCTGGCCGGAGGCCGGGGAACCCGCTTCTGGCCGAAAAGCCGCCGTGCCGCCGCCAAGCAAATCCTTCCAATCCTGGGCGGCCGGACCATGCTGGAGCGCACCATTGACCGCCTCCAGCCGCTGCTGGCCTCGCCCGAAGACATCTGGATCATGACCAACCGCGAGCTCCGTCCGGCGGTGCTGCGGCAAGTCCCGCAAGTGCCGGCTGCGCAGGTGATTGCCGAGCCGGTCGGCCGCAACACGGCCCCGGCCATCGGCCTTGGCGCCGAGCTGATTCTGCGCGCCCGCGGCGACGTCAATATGGGGGTGTTTCCCTCTGACGCCTTTATTGCCAACGAGGAGAAATTCGTTGCTCTCGCCCGCGTGGCGATCAAAGAAGCGCAGCGCCCCGGCAAGCTCGTGGTGCTGGGCATTGAGCCCACGCGCCCCGAAACCGGCTACGGCTATATCGAGGCCGTTCACGACCCGCGTTCCAAAGCGCACGCGCTGCGCGTGCAGCGCTTCACCGAAAAACCCAGCCTCGCGCAGGCGCGTGAGTTCGTCGAAGCCGGCCATTACTTCTGGAATGCCGGTCTGTTCCTCTGGCGCACCTCCAGTATTCTGGAGGCCTTGGCCGAATTTCTCCCCGCAACCGCCGAAATCCTCCGCCGTATCGCCGAAGCGCCCCGCTCGAAGCTGGGAGCGGTGCTCGAACGCTGGTATCCGGAGTGTGAAAACATCTCCATCGACTACGCCGTCATGGAGCGCAGCCGCAATATCGTCTGCGTCCCCTCGGCCAATCTGGGCTGGACGGACCTGGGGAGCTGGCAGTCGCTCTATGAACAGCTCGCGCCCCACGGCGGTACGGTGGCTCAGGCCGGCGATGTGGTCGAACTGGACGCCGCCAACAATTTTATTAACGTGGACGGCAAAACCGTTGCCATCGTCGGCCTCAGCGATCTGGTCGTGGTCGAGACCCCTGACGCCCTGCTGATCGTCCCCCGCTCCCAATCTCAAAAAGTCGGCAAGCTCGTCCAGCAGCTCGAAGCCGAAGGGAAAACCAAACTGCTGTAGCGGCTCAGCGAATCAGCGAATCAGCGATTCAGCCGCACCGCACTGCTCTCAAAGTTTACCGTGAATCGCCAGGTCTGCCGTGCTGATCCGCTGACAAGCTGACCCGCTGATCAGCTCAGCGTCGCTTTTGCGGCGGCGATGATCTCGTCCACGTTGGGCTTGCTCAGCTCTTCGAGATTTGCCGCGTAGGGCAGTGGGGTTTCCTTGCCGCAGACGCGCCGCACGGGCGTTTCCAGATCCCAGAAGCCGTCGGTACTCAGCCGGGTCACGATCTCGGCCGAGGGGCCATAACTCTGCCAGGCGTAGTCGGCGACCACGGCGCGATTCGTCTTCTTCAGCGATGCCAGCGCCGGGCCCATGTCGATGGGCCGCAGGCAGCGCATGTCGACCACTTCGGCTGAAATGCCGTCGCGCTCCAGCTCGCGTGCCGCTTCCAGACAGAGCGCCGTGCTGGCGCCGTAACCGACGAGGGTTACGTCGTCGCCGGGGCGCTTAATGTCCGCCTTGTCGATCGGCACCAGATACTCGCTGTCGTCCACGTCGCCCTGCTTGTTGTTCAGGGGACCTGGTTCCAAAAACACCACCGGATCATCACTCCGGATGGCAGACTTCAGCATGCCTTTGGCGTCGTACTGATTCGACGGGCTCACAACCCGCAGCCCGGGGCAGTGCGCAAACAGCACCGTCAACTGCTGCCCGTGCTGCGCCGTCAGGCCGGAGTTTGGCCCCGGTCCTTCGGGTCCTCGCAGGACCATCGGCACCGAAAGCCGGCCGCCCGACATGTACCGGATTTTGGCCATGTGGTTGTAAATCTGGTCCATGGCGCGCAGCCCGAAGTCAATGCGCATCAGCTCGACCACCGGCCGCTGGCCCATGGTCGCCATGCCCACGCCCATGCCGACGAAGCTCTCTTCCGAAATCGGCGTATCGATCACGCGGTCGCCGCCGAACTCGTCGAACAGACCCCGGGTGACGTAGTGCACGCCGTTGTACTGGGCCACTTCTTCGCCCAGAACCACCACCCGCTCGTCACGGGCCATCTCCTCGCGCAGCGCCATGTTCAGCGCTTCGTGCATGGATTTTTTCACAATCACAAAAGTTTCCTCGTCTGCCTGCGCCTATTGCAGCACGTCGTGGAGCAGCTCTTCCGGCGCCGGTTCTTCACCCTTCTTGGCTTCGGCCACCTTCGCTTCCAGCTCGGCGATGACGTCCTTGCGCAGCTTCTCGATGTCGCCGTGGCTCACAATCTTTTCTTCCATCATGTAATCGCTCAGCAGCTTCAGCGGGTCGCGCTCATGCCACGACGTCTCTTCCTCAATGCTGCGGTAGTTCAGCGTCTTGTCATGAATCCCGTGGCCGTCATAACGATAGGTCAACACTTCCACGAAATAGGGCCGCTGCTTGTCCCGCACCGTATTTAAAATCCGCGCCGCCGCTTCGGTGGTTGCCCACACGTCCTGTCCATCCACCTGCTCGGTGGGCATGCCGTAGCCGCGGGCGCGGTCCACCAGCTTCGTCACCGCCGAATGCCGTTCCAGGCTGGTGCCCATACTGTACTGGTTGTTGATGCAGACGTAAGCGGTCGGCACCTTGAACAGCGACGCCATATTCAGCGATTCGTGGAAGGTTCCGGTATCGAGCGCGCCATCGCCGAAAAAGCAAACGGCGACGCCGTCCTTTTTCTGTTGCTTCAGCGCCAGTCCTACGCCAGTGGCGATCGAAAGTGGTCCGCCCACGATGCCGTCGCCGCCCAGAAAATGCTCTTCCGGGCTGTACATATGCATGCTACCGCCCTTGCCTTTGGCCACGCCCGTTCGCCGCCCGAACAGCTCGGCGTAGATCCGCATCGGGTCCATGCCGGACAGCAGCATATGGCCGTGGTCCCGGTAGTTGTCGACAATGTAGTCGCGGCTCAGGTCAATAGCGTGGAAGAAGCCCACCCCCACCGCTTCCTGGCCGGCATAGGAATGGTAGTAGCCGCGGATCAGGCCATTCTTGAACTCCCGGTAGCCCAAGTGCTCGAACTCCCGCAGCGTGACCATTTTGCGCAAGAAGTTGCGCAGGGTTTCTGCCTCCAGCGGGAAGCGCCGTGCCGGGCTGAGGACTTTGGTCGAGTTTGAGGGGGCGGCCGGCTTGCGATCCGGTACCGATAGTTGGGGTTGAGGGCGCGAACTCATAAAATATACGCAGTCGTCTACGGAAATCTCAGAAATTGGGTGTCCTTAATATTTTCGCGGTTCCCAACCGAACGGTCAACCCCATTCTTGGCCCGCTCGAACCTCCATGATCGTAGCGGCCTCTGCCTGTTCGAAGCTTTCACCCGCCGCCAGCTCCGCCAACCATCCTCTGGGGATGGTTCCTCCACTGGTCAAATTTACCAGCCAGCGGGCCTCGTCCGCCGCGCCGATCCTGACCGGCCCCTCCCATCGCCACAACTGAAAAAACGGTGTGTGCAGCAATAACCCGCTCGTCGCCGCCGCGCACCGCCCGCCATCGGTTTGGCGCGCAACCTCCATTCCCGGCTCCAGATGCAGCTCCCGCCCGCGTCCGTAGTCGTCCAGCCGGAAGGTCGTATCCGACGGCTGCTGCACTTCCAGCAGCACCGATCCTCCTCCGATGGCATGCACCGTTCCGGCGGGTACGGTGATGACCTCGCCGGCGTGCACCTCGAACCAGTGCAGCATCCCGGCGCCGCGTCCTGCCCGGCACGCGGCCTCCAGATCGGTGAAGCTAACGCCTGCGCGCAGCCCCACGCCCACTTGCGCTCCCGGCTCGGCGCTGACCACATACCAGGCTTCGCTTTTGCCGCGTCCCAGGCCATGCGCCGCCGCATAGGCATCGTCCGGATGCACCTGCACCGAGAGCCGTTCCCGCGGAAACAGCAGCTTCACCAGCACCGGGCAATTCTCGGGCGAGAGCCACGCTTCGCCGATCGGTTCGGTGCGCGCCGCGGCGTCGGGGTACCAAGCGCGCAAGTCGCGGCTGCCCCAAACGCGCGGCTTGAGCACCGGCTCAACGAGGCGCAAGCCCTGACCCCTGACCTCTGACCTCTGGCCCCTGACCCTTAGCCCCTGGCCCCTGATTCAGCGACCCGGTCCGGTAGCCTTCCAAATCGAGCGTCACGTAGCGGAACCCCAGCTTGCGGAAAATCGCCGTCAGTGCGTCCGCCATTTCCAGCGTGAGTGCGCGCAGCAGCTCCTCGCGGGCAATCTCGATGCGAACGATTTCGCGGTGAAACCGCACCCGCACCTGCTGGAAGCCCAGGGCGTACAGCGCCTCTTCGCCCTGCTCAATGCGTGCCAGCACCTCCGGCGTCACGGCAATCCCATAGGCAACGCGGCTCGCCAGGCACGCCGCGGCCGGACGGTCCCACACCTCCAGGCCCGCCTCGTGCGCCCGCCGCCGGATTTCCGCCTTGTCCAGCCCCGCTTCGCGCAGCGGCGCGCGCACGCCGTGCTCTTGCGCCGCCCGGTGTCCCGGCCGGAACTCCAGCTTGTCGTCGGCGTTAACGCCGTAGGCGAGCGTGCGGAACTCGGGCCGGCGCGCCAGTTCCGCCTCCATCCGGCGGAACAGTTCATCCTTGCAGAAGTAGCAGCGGTCGGGGGCGTTGCGCCGGTAATTGGGGTCGTCCATCTCCCCGGTATGAATGACTTCGCAGGGGATATGGTGCGCCTCGGCAAACGCTACCGCATCCTTCAAGGCGTTGCGCGGCAGGCTCGGGGAATCCGCAATCACCGCCAGCATTTGCCCTGGGGCGGCCTGTTGCGCGGCATAGGCCAGATAAGCCGAATCCACCCCGCCCGAGTAGGCCACCAGCAGCGGCGCGCACGCCCGCAAAATCGTCTCCAGTTCCGCAATTTCCGTCATTCATCTAAACTATACCCGTGCCCGGTCTCATCATCGTCCACACCGGCCCCGGCAAAGGCAAAACCACCGCGGCGCTCGGTACCGGTCTGCGCGCCGTCGGCGCCGGCCTCAAGGTGCTGGTGCTGCAGTTCATCAAGGGTTCGTGGCACTATGGCGAGCTCGACGCGGTGCAGGCCTTTGGCGACAAGTTTGTCATCCGTCAGATGGGCCGCGGGTTTGTCAAAGTCGGCGAAGAAAAGCCCGACCCGGAGGATGTGCGGCTGGTCGAGGCCGCCTGGGAGGAAGCCAAGCGCGACATTGCGAGCGGCGACTGGGATCTGGTGATTCTCGACGAAATCAACTACGCCATTTCCTACCACATGCTGGCGCCCGAGCCGGTCGTCGAGTTTCTCAAAACCAAGCCCGAGCAGGTGCACGTCATCCTCACCGGCCGCAACGCCCACCCCAGCATCGTCGAGCTGGCCGATACGGTCACGGAAATGCGCGACATCAAACACGCCTATCAAAAGGGCATTCTCGCCCAGCGGGGCATCGAGTACTAGAGCGAAACCAGACCTGCTATGGCAACTCCAACCAAATCGTATGCGGCTTTGACATCAGGAAAAGCCGCACGTCATAAACCGCAGCCCATGAAACCAAGTCTGGTTTCGCGGTAGCCATGCCCTGGTTCCGGCGCGAACACCATCCTCTGCCCTCAGTTGCCGACAAACACGTCCGCACCGAGGGCTTGTGGCTCAAGTGCGAGGGCTGCCGCGCCATCATCTGGAAAAAGGATCTGGCCGCCCATCTGCACGTTTGCCCGCACTGCCAGCGTCATTTCCGCATAGACGCCCGCACCCGCCTGCAGTTTCTGCTCGACGACGGCCGCTACGAAGAGCTCGACACCGCCCTGGCCTCGGCGGACCCGCTCCATTTCGTGGACCGCAAATCCTACGCCGACCGGTTGAAGGCGGCGCAGCAGGCCACCGGCCTTGCCGACGCCCTCATCACCGCCCACGGCGCCATCGAGAGCCAGCCGGTCTACGTCTGTGCCATGGAGTATGGCTTCATCGGCGGCAGCATGGGGGCCGTGGTCGGCGAAAAGATCACCCGCGCCGTCGAGGCCTCGCTTGCCGCCCGCGAGCCGCTGATCATTATCTCCGCCTCCGGCGGCGCGCGCATGATGGAAGGCGCCGTCAGCCTGATGCAGATGGGCAAAATTTCTGCGGCGCTCGCCCGGCTTGATGAAGCCGGCATCCCTTTCATCTCGCTGCTCACCGACCCCACCACCGGCGGCGTCACCGCCAGCTTTGCCATGCTGGGCGATCTCAATATTGCCGAGCCCGGCGCGCTCATCGGCTTTGCCGGTCCGCGCGTCATCGAGCAGACCATCCGCCAGAAGCTCCCGCCCGACTTCCAGCGCAGCGAGTTCCTGCTCGCCCACGGCATGCTCGACGCCATCGTTGCGCGCAAAGATCTGCGCGCCTATCTTGCCCGCGCCCTTGCCTTTCTCCACGCCGCTGAACCCAAAGAGCAACAGGCCCACGCCGCGACCTCTCAACCCTCTCTGTTGTGACCCCAGACGAGTCGCTTCAGTATCTGCACGAGCTTGGCGCCGAGTTGCATCCCGGCCGTAAGTTCACCCTCGCCACCATCGCCCGGCTATTGGCGCCGCTCGGCGATCCCCATCATGCTTTCGCCAGCGTTCATATCGCCGGCACTAACGGCAAAGGCTCAACCGCAGCTTTGGTGGCCTCCGCTGCCCACGCCGCCGGCTATCGCGTTGGCCTCTACACCTCGCCGCACCTGCAGCGGGTCAACGAGCGCATTCGCATCGCCGGCGACGATCTTGACCCGGAGGCGCTGGCCTCGGCGGCGACCCGCGTGCGCGATGTGGTCGAACAACTGCTGGCTACAGGCGAACTGCCGTATCCGCCGTCATTTTTCGAGGTCATGACCGCCATCGGTTTTCTCGCCTTGGCGCGCGCCCGCATCGAGTTGGCCGTCGTCGAGGTTGGCCTCGGGGGCCGTCTCGACGCCACCAACGTTCTGGCGCCGCTCCTGGCCGCCATCACCCCCATCGGCCTCGATCACGAAGCCTTTCTCGGTCCTGATATTCCTTCGATTGCCGGCGAAAAGGCCGGCATCATCAAGCCGGGCATCCGGAGCGTGATCGTCGCACTCCAACCGGCCGAAGCCATGGCGGTGATCGCGGCCCGCTGCCAATCTGCGGGTGTTTCGCTCCATGCCATCACGCCTGCGGAAGTCGCGGCCGCACCCGCTACCGCTTTGCGAGGCGCCCATCAACACGTGAACGCCGCTGTCGCTGCCGCCCTTTGTCGTGCGCTGGCGGCTTGCGGTTTTCCAATTCCCGAAGCCGCCATCAGCGACGGCTTTGCCTCCATCCGCTGGCCCGGCCGCCTGGAGCGCCTCTGCGACCACCCCGAAGTCTTTCTCGATGGCGCCCACAATCCCATGGCGGCGCGCGCCCTGGCGGCCTTTCTCGACGAATATCGTGGCGCGCACCCGGCGCCGGTATTGATCTTCGGCTGCATGCGCGACAAAGCGGTCGAAGAGATCTGTGAGCTTCTGTTCCCGCGCGCCGCCGCGGTGGTGCTGACCGCGCCCGCCCATCACCCCCGCGCTCTCGCCCCGGCCGCGCTGGCGGAAACCTATGGCCCGCTGGCGCCGCAGTGGGAGATCGCCGCCACCTACCCGGAAGCCCTCACCGCCGCTCGCCGCCTCAGCGCCGCCGGCGATGCGAGCCGGCCCATCTTCGTCACCGGCTCCTTGTACCTGGTGGGTGAAGCACGCGACTATGGATGCGGCGCTCCGTAATGTCGAAGCTCAGCTACACCAGTTCCCGTCTCCGCTCCGGCCTCATCTTTGCGCCGCTGTATGGCTTGACTACAGCCGCCTACGGCTTGGTCTCCATGGCCTGTTCTCGCTTTGACGAATCCGGCGCTCGTCAGCACCGCGTCGCCCAAGCCTGGGCGCGGATGTTGTTGCGCCTCGGGGGTATCCACGTCAAAGTCGAAGGCCTTGCCCACCTCATGCCTGGTCCCAAGGTCATCATTTGCAATCACCTCAGCTATATGGACGTACCGGTCCTGTTCGCCGTGCTTCCCTTGCAGTTCCGCATTCTCGCCAAACAGGGTCTGTTCAAAATTCCGTTCCTTGGCGGTCATCTCCGCCGTGCCCAGCACCTGGCGGTCGATCAATCCAACCCGCGTGCCTCGATGCGCAGTCTGCATCAGGCCGCCGCTGCCGTTGCCGCCGGCTTGCCGCTCTTCATTTTTCCGGAAGCCGGCCGTAGCTTCTCCGGCGCCATGCAGCCCTTCGTCCCCGGCGCCTTCTTCATCGCCATTCAGGCCCAGGTCCCGATCGTGCCCATCGTCCTCGTCGGCACCTACGAGATCCTCCAGCCCACCACCGCCCATCTCCGCCCCGGCCGCGTCCAGCTCCTCATCGGCCCGCCCATCTCCACCGCCGGCCTCACCCGCCACGACGCCACCGCCCTCGCCCAGCAGCTCCACGACCAGATGGCCGCCACCTACGCTGCCCACGGCAACTCCACCACCGCACCTGGAACCATACGCAGGCGCTAAAATGTATGTATGAAGAAGACGATGAACATCGACGCTGGCTTACTGGCCCGCGCCCGCAAGGCGGCCGGTGCGCGCACCGATACCGAGACGGTGCGCCTCGGTCTTGAGGAGCTCGCCCGGCGTGAGGTTTACGCCAAACTGAATACCTTCTGGGGATCTGAACCCGACGCTCTGGAGCGGCAGTACCGGGCTGCATTGCAGCAGGCAGAACGTTACAACCCCAACCCTCGCCGGCAGAAGCGGCGGGCACGGGCAAAGGCTGCCGGAAGATGATTCTTGCTGACACCTCGGTGCTCCTGCGTGCGCTCCAGAATCGCGAACCGTATGCCGCCGAAGCAGCCGCCCTGACCTCTCGCGGCGAGCTGGCCGCTCATCCTCTTGTCTACGGCGAACTGTTGATCGGCGATCCTGGCGGACGAGTCGCATTCCTCGACGCCTACGCCCGATTGCCAGCCGCACCTCTCGCAGAGCACGATGCGGTCGTTTCCCTGGTGCGCTCGCGCCACCTTCACGGACGTGGCCTGCACTGGATCGACGCCCACCTGCTGGCCTCCGCGCTGGCGGCGGATCTCCGCCTCTGGACCGCGGATGCGCCGCTGGCGGCAGCGGCGCGCGATCTGGGCGTGGCCTGGCCGGCTGCCTAGCCTCCGCTGCCGGCCTTGCTTGCCGCTATCGCTGCGGCTTTCCGCGCGGCCTCCCGGTAGTGTGGCGGCGCATCGGGCACCTGCGCGGCCCGCTGATAGTCGTGTGCCGCTTCCGGCCATTGTGAGTACAGTGCCGCAATCGAACCCAGGTCGTACCAGACCTGCGCCCGCGGCGCCTTCTCGTATCCCGGTGCGCCCGCCCGCGCCCGCTGCAAGATCGCCTCGAAAGTCGCGTGCGCCGCGGCGTGCTCGCCCGCCGCTTCCTGCGCCTCGCCCGTTTCCACCGCAAACAGCACGTTGCGGGGATACTGCTCCGTCAGGCGGGCGAACAACGCCGCCGCGGCACGGTTGTTACCGTCGCGCCGGTACGCGACCGCCAGCAGCACCGCTGCGTCGGTGCGCGCGCGCTCGCCATGTGCCGCCACCTCTGCCACCTGCTGCAAGCCCCGTTTCTTATTCCCGCGATAGCCGATGACGCTGGTGAAGACCTTCATCGTCCAGGGCAGGCTGCCGGCGACGTAGTTCTGCACCCCGATGATCAGCAGCGGATCCACCCACGCCGGTTTCAGCTTATGCGCGATATCAGCTTCGCGCCGCGCATTTTTGGCGTCACCCAATGCGCTCCAGTACGCCTTCTTCACAGAGAACGCCAGGTTCGCATCGAGGCCCCACGCCACCGCCAGATCGTAATGTGCCTGGGCGTCATCGGGATTGGTGGCGAGGGCCGCCTGGGCGCAGGCCTTCGCCCGCCCCAAATCCTCTTCGATTGTGGCTACGGTGCTGGGGTCGGGCGGTAGCAGCTTCCGCCGCAAAAACGCATCGCTTTTGCCGTACAGGGTCGACTCCAGCGCTCCGATGCGGTGCATCTCCTGATACAGCTCAGCCTGCGCCAGATGGTTCCACGCTCCCGCGGCGTGGGGCTTGGCGTCGGCGATCTCCCGAAATCCGGCGATCGCTTGCGGATACTCGAGGTTGTAGAAGTGATTGGTCGCGGCGGTTTTCGTCGCGGCAAAATCAGCCGAAGCGTGACCTTGCACGGCTGCGGCGCTAAGCAGAAGCGAAGCGCTGACCGCCAGAACCATCCTCGCCTGGCGCACGCGCCCCATGGCTGTAGTCTAGAGCGGTTTTAGCGTAAGTGTGGCTCGCTCCGGCGAAGTGCGTGCGGCTTCTCCTGGTATCGAAGCCGCATGCGGTCAGCTCCTTGCGGGCTACAGCGATGCTAAAACCGCTCTAGCTCGCCACGAGGGCCGGTCGTGCGGGCACGCTTCCGGCGGCTATTGCGTAACTTCCAGCTCGGGTTGTTCCGGCTCCTCTGCCGTTTTTGCGCTGCGTTCGATGCGCATCGTGTAGAACGATCGCCACACGAACACCAGCATGATGAGGAAGAACAATCCCGCCAGCCAGCGCCCGAGCGCGGTGCCTTCGCGCCCGGTGAGCGATACGGCCAGCTCGACCGCCAGCAATCCAAACAACGTGGTGAACTTGATGATGGGATTCAGAGCGACGGATGAGGTGTCTTTGAAGGGATCGCCGACGGTATCGCCGACGATGGTGGCCGCATGCAGCGGCGTCCCTTTTTTCTCCATCTCGGTCTCGACGATCTTTTTGGCGTTGTCCCAGGCGCCGCCCGCGTTGGCCATGAAAATGGCCTGATAGAGGCCGAAAAAGGCGATCGCTATCAGGTAGCCGATGAACAGGAACGGCTCGGCGAAGGCGAAGGCCAGCGCCGCAAAGAACACCGCGATAAAGATGTTCACCAGCCCCTTCTGCGCATAGCGGGTGCAGATCGCGACGACTTTCTTGCTGTCTTCCGTCGACGCCTTGGCGGTCCCGTCCAGTTGCATGTTGTTCTTGATGAACTCGACCGCGCGGTAGGCGCCAGTGGTGACCGCTTGCGTGGCGGCGCCGGTGAACCAGTAAATCACTGCGCCGCCGCCCAGCAGCCCCAGCAGGAACGGCGGATACAGAATCGACAGCTTGTCCAGGTTCACCGTCAGACCGTGCGTCAGCGCCATGACGATGGAAAATATCAGCGTCGTGACGCCCACCACCGCGGTGCCGATCAGCACCGGTTTGGCTGTCGCCTTGAAGGTGTTGCCGGCGCCGTCGTTTTCTTCCAGATTCTTCTTGGCCAGCGCGAAGTCGGGCCGGAAGCCGTATTTCGACTCCAGTTCGCGCTCAATGTCCGGGATCTGTTCGATCAGCGAGAGCTCGTATACCGACTGGGCGTTGTCGGCGACCGGGCCGTAGGAATCCACCGCGACCGTCACCGGGCCCATGCTCAGAAACCCGAACGCCACCAGCCCAAAGGCAAATACCGCCGGCGCCTCCATTAACCCCGGCGCCGAGAGTCCGCCCGTCGACACCCAGTAGCCCAGCGCCATCAGTCCCAATATGATGAACCCCAGCCAGAAGGCGCTGAAACTGCCCGCCACCATGCCCGACAGAATATTCAGCGAGCTGCCGCCCTCTTCTGACGAGGTCACGACCTCGCGCACGTGCCCTGAATCCGTTGAAGTAAACACCTTCACCACTTCCGGAATCACTGCGCCAGCCAGGGTGCCGCAGCTTACGACTGTCGCCAGTTCCCACCACAAGCTGTGGTTGCCGGCAATCACTGGCACCAGAAAATAGGAAACGACATAGGTGGCGATGATCGAGCAAATCGCGCTGATCCACACCAGTGACGTCAGCGGACTTTCAAAATTGAAGTGGGCGCGGTGCTGGTACCTGGCCTTGGCGATCGCCTGATTCACGAAGTACGCGATGCCCGCTGCCAGCAGCATGACCGCGCCCAGCGAGAACACCCACACCAGCAATTGCACTTGCACCAGCGTGTCTTTCACGGCCAGCACGATGAAGGTGATCAACGCTACTGCTGTCACGCCGTAGGTCTCAAACCCGTCCGCCGACGGCCCCACTGAATCGCCGGCGTTATCGCCGGCGCAGTCGGCAATCACGCCCGGGTTGCGCGCATCGTCTTCCTTCACGCCAAAGACGATCTTCATCAGGTCGGCGCCGATATCGGCAATTTTGGTGAAAATCCCGCCCGCCACACGCAGCACCGCCGCCCCCAGCGATTCCCCAATCGCAAACCCGATGAAGCACGGCCCGGCGTAGCTGCCGGGGATGAACAGCAGAATACAGAGCATGATTGCCAGCTCGAGCGAGATCAGCACCATTCCGATACTCATCCCCGAGCGCAGCGGAATCGCGTAGACCGAGTACGGCTCGCCCTTCAGGCTGGCGAACGCGGTGCGGCTGTTGGCAAATGTGTTGACGCGGATGCCATACCAGGCAATGGCATAACTCCCCAGAATGCCCAGCACGCTAAAGCCGAAAATCGTGGCGACTTTGGCCGCGCCCATGTTATCGAAGTAGCCAAAGTAGATCAGAATGACGATGGCGATCAGGGCTTCGAGCGCCGCCAGGAACTTTCCCTGCGTGATCAGATAGGTCTTGCACGTCTCCCAGATCAGTTCCGAAACCTGCCGCATCGCCGCATGCACGGGCAAATCCCGCAGCCGCGCGTAGGTTACCAGCCCGAACAGCAGCCCCAGCGCGCAGATGATCAGGCTCCAGCCCAGAACGGCGGCGCCGCTGTGGCCCAGGAACAATCCCTGATGCAGGTTCGGTACCACCAGAAGCGCATCACTGTTTGCGCTGGCTGTTCCCGGCGCTTGCGCTGCCGCCAGCCCCGCCAGCGCCGGTACACATAGCCCTACGAGCCACCTGCTCGGATTGGGCAGATGAAGCCTTTTATAGATCAGAGTGGATTCCCTCCCTGCAGGATGCGCGCTGTGCGCACACGAACGCGATTTCCACGATAACCCACCCCCGCATGGCACGCAACCGATCCTCCTGCTGCTCCGGGCGTCGCCGGTCCTGACCTCTGGCCCCGGTCCCCTGTTACAATCAAGATGCGCCTCTCAGGCGCTTTTACTGTTTCAGCCTATGTTCGAGTCCCTGTCCGACAAATTGCAGCGCGTCTTCAAGACGCTGCGTGGCGAAGGCCGCCTGAGCGAGGCCAACATTGCCGAGCCGCTGAACGAGATCCGTCTCGCCCTGCTCGAAGCTGATGTCAGCGAGAGTGTGGCGGATGAGATGCTGGCGGCCATTCGCGAGCGGGCTTTGGGTCAGGAAGTGCTCAGCTCGCTCTCCCCCGCCGAGCAGGTGGTCAAAATTCTGCGCGATGAGCTGCTGGAAGTCCTGGGCGGCGAGGCCAAACTCAATCTCAAGTCCAATCGGCCGCCGGCGGTAGTGCTTATGGCCGGACTGCAAGGGTCCGGCAAAACCACTTCCAGTGCCAAACTGGCGCGCTTCCTGCGACAGCAAGGCCACCGGCCCATTCTGGTTTCGGTGGACGTTTACCGTCCGGCCGCGCGCGAGCAGTTGGCGCTGCTGGCGGAGCAAATCCCGGCGCCGCTGTTTGCCGGCAAAGAGGTGGTTGCCGAGGGCGCCGAACCGGCCCATCACGATCAGTCCACGGGGTGGGTGCTCGATTTAGCCAAGGGCGCGCGCCGCGAGGCCGTCCGGCAGGGCTGCGACGTGCTTATCGTCGACACCGCCGGCCGCCTGCACATTGACGAGGATCTGATGGGCGAGATGCGGCAGCTCAAGGCGCTGCTCACGCCCCAGGAAATCCTCTTCGTGGCCGACGCCATGACCGGTCAGGATGCCGTACGTTCCGCCCGCGCCTTTCACGATCAGCTCGCGCTCACCGGCGTCATTCTGACCAAAATGGATGGCGACAGCCGCGGCGGCGCCGCCCTGTCCATTCGCCGCGTGACCGGCCAGCCCATCAAATTCATGGGCACCAGCGAGCGCCTCGACGGCCTTGAAATTTTTCACCCCGACCGCATCGCCAGCCGCATCCTCGGCATGGGCGACATCCTGAGCCTGATCGAGCGCGCCGAGGCCACCGTCGACCGCCGCCAGGCGATGGAGCTGGAAAAGCGCATGCGCACCGACAGCTTCACCCTGGCCGACTTCCGCGACCAGCTCAAGCAGGTGCGCAAGCTGGGCTCGATGGAAAGCCTCATCAAGATGCTGCCCCGCGTCGGCCCCTTTCAGCAGTTGCATAAAGCTTCCGCTCAGATCGATGAATCGCAGATCACGCGCGTCGAGGCCATCATCAATTCCATGACCCAGCAGGAGCGCCTGCATCATCAGGTACTCAACGGCGGCCGCCGCAAGCGCATCGCCCGCGGCGCCGGCGTTACCGTTCAGGACGTGAATCAAGTGCTGAAGCAGTACGTCCAGATGCGTAAAATGTTCAAATCCGTTTCCGCGTCCTCGTTCCTCACCAAGAAACTGATGGGCGCCAACCTTCCCGGCTTACCGGAAAAAGAAGCCTGATTCAAGGAGACTGTCACTGTGCTAGCCATCCGCCTCGCCCGTCAGGGCACCAGCAAAAAGCCGTTTTATCGCGTCCTGTTGCTTGAAAAAAGCTCTGCCCGCAACGGCCGCTCCCTCGAAATTCTGGGCACCTACAACCCCGTGCCCAACCCGGCGCTGATCGATCTGAATGTCGAGCGCATCGAGTACTGGCGCTCCCATGGCGCCCAGGTCTCCGACACCGTCGCCAATCTCCTCCGTCGCGTCAAAGAACGCGCCACGGCTGCGCCGGCGGCGTAGCTATGGAATCCCTCCTCAATTTCCTCGTGCGCGGCCTCGTCCAGTATCCCGAGCAGGTGCAGGTGCTCGCCGTGCCGCGCCGTCCCGGCTCGGGCGAGCATGGCGCGCCCAACTGGGAGTTGCGCGTTGCCCCGGAGGACTTCCCGCGCGTGGTCGGCCGCGGCGGCCGGACCGCGCGTGCCCTGCGCGCCCTGCTCGAGGGCAGCTACCACGCCGTGGGCGGCGGCGGTTACGAGCGCCCCGGACTCAACATTATGGATCCCGAGGATGACGGCCGTCCCGTCTGACTGGATCACGCTCGCCCGTGTCGTCAAAACGCAGGGTCGCAAGGGCGAGCTTGCCCTCGACGTTCTCTCGGACATTCCCCACCGCTTCGACTCGCTGGAGCGTGTCTTTCTGCTCAGCCGCTCCGGCACGCGCCAACCCGTGACCATCACCCGCCGCTGGCCGCACAAAGGCTGGCTCATCCTCGCTTTTGCCGAAATCTCCGATCTCAACGCTGCCGAGCCGTGGGTCGGCGCCGAGGTGCAGCTTCCGCGCTCCGAGCGTGCTCCCGCCCCGGAAGGCCGCCTGCACACTGAAGATCTCATCGGTTGCCGCGTCTTTGATGGCAACCGCCTGCTCGGCGTCCTGCAAGCCATCGAACCCGTCCCCGGCGCTGCTGACCTCCTCCACGTCGAGGACGCCACGGGCAGGGAAGTGCTCATCCCCTTTGCCGCTGCCTACGTCCGCGAACTGGCCATCCCCGCCGGCGCCATCCACCTCACTCTGCCGGACGGCCTCCTCGATATTGAATGAAGTTTGACCTGATCACGATTTTTCCGGACTTCTTCCGCGGCCCTTTGGATCACGGCGTCGTCGCCCGTGCCCGCACCGCCGGCATCATCGATATCGCCGTCCACAACCTGCGCGACTGGGCGCCGCCGCCGCATCGCATCACCGACGACCGCCCCTTTGGCGGCGGCGAGGGCATGGTGATGAAGCCCGAGCCAATCTATGCCTGTCTTGCGTCGCTGCTCGGCCGCGAGCCCGGCCCCGCAGCCGATTCGGACTCCACGCGGGTCGCTCTCCTTTCCGCGCAAGGCCGCCGCTTCCATCAGGCGGATGCCCGCGGTTTCGCCTCGCTCGATCGCCTCATCCTGATCTGTGGCCGCTATGAAGGCGTCGACGAGCGCGTGGCTGCACATATGATCGATGAGGAAATTTCCATCGGCGATTTCGTGCTTTCGGGTGGCGAACTGGCCGCGGCCCTGGTGCTCGATGCCACGGCGCGCCTGCTCCCCGGCGTCCTCGGGGACGAACAATCGTCCATCAACGAATCCTTCACCGATCCCACCGCGCTCGATTGCCCTCACTACACCCGCCCCGTCGATTTCCGCGGCTGGCAAGTCCCCGAAGTCCTCCGTTCCGGCCACCACGCCGACATTGCTGCCTGGCGCCGCGCGCAAGCCCAGGCCAAAGCCCGCCGCCTCCGCCCCGACCTTTCGGTCCGCCCCCTCTCTTAGCTTTTCCCTTTTCCCTTTTCCCTTTTCCCTCTCCCGTCGCTTCCCATCCCGATCTGCTAAACTAAGCATCTGTCTCTCGCCGGAGTCTTCCATGAGCCTTAAACCCGCCCTTCAAAAGTTTGTCGATCAGCAGGCCGGAACGGCCCTGCCGCCGTTCCACCCCGGCGATACCGTCCGCGTGCACGTGAAAATCATTGAAGGCGATAAGGAGCGCGTCCAGGCCTTCGAGGGCGTCTGCATCGCCCGCAACGACCGCAGTGCGCGCCGTTCCTTTACCGTCCGCAAGATCTCCTTTGGCCAGGGGGTCGAGCGCATTTTCCCGGTGAATGCGCGCGTGATCGACAAGGTCGAGGTGGTGCGGAGCGGCCGCGTCCGCCGTGCCAAGCTCTACTACCTGCGCGGCCTGCGCGGCAAAGCCGCCCGCCTGCGCGAGATCACCGAAACCACCGCCGCCAAAGCGTAGCTTGTATGCGCTGCAGCAGCGCATTCGAAAAGCAAGCGTTCGCCGCAGGCCATCGTCTAGTGGCCGGCGTCGACGAAGTCGGCCGCGGCGCCCTCTTCGGACCGGTGGTTGCCGCTGCCGTCATCCTCAACCCGGAAGACCGCATCCGCGGCCTCAACGATTCCAAACTTCTCGACGCGCCGGAGCGCGAGCGCCTCGACGGCCATATCCGCCACCGTGCGCTGGCGTTCGCCATCGCGGCCTGTGATGCTGGTCTCATCGACTGCGTCAACATCCTCCAGGCCTCGCGCCGCGCCATGCTCGCCGCCGTGCAATCACTTCCGCTTCCTCCCGACTTCCTTCTGCTCGACGCTGTCTCGCTCGACTCCCCCCTCCCCCAGCGCCCTCTGATCCACGGCGACGCCCTTTCGATCTCGATTGCCGCCGCCTCCATCATCGCCAAGGTCTACCGCGATGCTCTCATGGCGCACTGGGATGTCATCTTCCCGGCCTACCATCTCGCCAGCAACAAAGGCTACGGCACCCCGCCCCACCTCGCCGCCCTCGCCCGCTGCGGCCCGTCTCCCCTTCACCGCCTCTCCTACGCCCCCGTCGCCGCCTGCATCCCCCAGCGAACACTCGAACCCCGAAACTTTTCTGACTCCCTTCCCTCACCCATCTGACTCTAATTAGCAGGCAGCCGCAGCTTGCGGTTAGGACGGGGGTTCCCATGCGCAAAATGCACCCGGTGTTGATTCTCACCTTACTGGCCGCTTTGCCCCTTGCTTTGCCGCGGCGCGTCGCCGCGCAGGTCGCCGTCGGCATTTCCGTCCGCATCGGCCCGCCGCCCCTGCGTGTCCTCGCGGTGCAGCCAGTCTGCCCCGGACCCGGTTACCTTTGGACTCCTGGCTACTGGGCCTACGGTCCCGACGGCTACTACTGGGTCCCGGGTACCTGGGTCATGGCGCCCCAGCCGGGACTTCTCTGGACTCCCGGCTACTGGGCCCGCGCGCGAGACAACGCGCAAGACGACGAGGAAGGCGACGCACCAGACGACTACGTCTGGCATCGCGGCTACTGGAGCCCGCGCGTCGGCTATTACGGGGGCATCAACTATGGCTACGGCTACTACGGCGCCGGTTTCGCCGGCGGCCACTGGTCGGGCCGGCGCTTCTACTACAACACCGGCGTTTGGCGCGTGAACCGCGCCGTCATCCATACCACCTACATCGACCGCAACGGCGTTCGCGGCGAACGCGCCGAAGGCCGCCGCAGCTACAGCCGCGGCCGCGGCCACGGCCGTGGCGCCGAAGTCCGCCATCAGCAGCGCAACGGCAATGGCAGATTCAGGCACGAACACAAGGACAAAAAAGAGCACGACCACCGCGGTCCCGGCGGCGGATTCTAAAACCGGGCGCCGCCTCCTCACTCTCGGCTGCCCGCATCCGAGCTGATAGCTGATAGCTGATAGCTGATAGCTGATAGCCTAGGCGCCGCGCCCGTGCCGGGCAGCGTCGGGTGGTCCGCACGCGCCGCCGGTATCCGGTTCAGTGCACCCGCGGCGCGCCCGGCGCGAAGTAGCCGGAGCGCGCGCGAAGGCGTACGCCGCTATGCGCCTGCGCTGCCGCTCCCTGCAGTTCGATGTGCACCGTGCGGAACGCCCCCGGCGAGGGCGGCAGGTTGCTGTGGTAGCCGAGCGAGTACTGGCTGCGCAACTCCGCCTCGAGCTGCGCAAAGGCCTTGGCGAGGTTGTTGCCGGCGTTGATGGTGCGGCCGCCGGTCTGCTCAGAAATCTTTTTCAACTCGCCCGGGCCCGGGCCGCGGTCGTAGCCATAAACGCCAAAGTGACGGTCGACGGTCATGACGGCGAAGACGGTGGTATTGCTGTCGAGCGCAGCCCGCAAGGCGTCCTGGTTCGTGTAGCTGCTGCCCTGCTCGCCGCCGTCGGTGACCACGATGATGGCTTTGCGCCCCACCTGCTGCGCCATCTCGTCGCGGCAGGCGAGCACGATCGCATCCCACAGATGCGTTGCGCCCACTGGCCCCTGGCTGGGAAAATCTCCCGGGTTCACGCCCACGCTCGAGGCGTCCGCGCCTCCGATGTGGGCGTGGTTGACGGCGGCGGCGAGGCGGTCGCTCTGCGCCGTCAAGTCCTGCAGCAACTGCACCTGGATATCGAAGCCGATCACGTAGGCGAGGTCCTTCGGCCGGATCACCTGGTGGAAAAACTGATCGCTGATGCGCTGCTCTTCCGTCAGTACGCCGCTCTGGCTGGGGCTGGTGTCGAGCAGCAGTCCCAGCGTGAGCGGCAATGCATTTTCTGCCGAGAAAAATTCGATCACCTGCGGCTTGCCGTCTTCCTGCACGCGGAAATCTTCTTTCGTCAAACCAGGCACAAAGCCGCCGTGCAAATCCTCGACGCTGAAAACCATGTTCACCAGATTTACGTTCGCCACCAGCGTCGGCACTTGCGGCAGCTTCGCTTTTTTCGCCGCCTGCGGCGCCCGCACCGGCGCGATCTGCGACTGCGGCAAGAGCTGCGCCCGCGTCAGCGGCGCGAGCAGCAGCAACATCACGGCGACGACCGGAATTGTCTTCATCACTTCTTTCATCAGACGAGAGCGCACGCCTTCCGGTTGCGATCCGGAGTTCCTCGCTTCATTTTTTCCTTGACACTCGCTTCCGCAAAATTCTATACATTCACTAAACCTGCGTGGATCTACTCGCGCAGATCTTGTTCGATTGGAGAATAGTTCATGCCTACGAAGAAACCCGCCAAGAAGGCTGCAAAGAAGCCGGCGGCGAAAAAGAAGACCTCGAAGAAAAAGAAGTAGCATTTCTTCGGGAATTGGGCGAAGGGGGGCGAGCGATCGCTCCCCTTCGTTGTTTTTCAGGGCCGCGCCAAGTTGATTACCCGTCCTCATATGCCTCGCGTTCTTGCCACCGACGATCCCGCCGCCATTCCCGAGCTGCTTCGGCTTCTCGCTGCCGGCGGCATCGCCGCCGTTCCCACCGACACCCTCTACGGTCTTGCCGCCAACGCGCTTGACGCCGTTGCCATCGGCCGCGTCTTCGCGCTCAAGGGCCGCGACTTCCACAAACCCCTTCCCGTCGTCGTGCGCGACGCGGCGCAGGCCGCCACGCTCGCCACGCAGCTTCCGCCCCGCTTCCTCGAGCTTACCGCCGCCTTCTGGCCCGGTCCGCTGACCCTGGTGCTTCCAGCTGCTCCCCACGTGCCCGCCGCGCTTACCGCCGGGACGGGAACCATTGCCATCCGGCAGCCCGGCCTCCCCTTTCTGATGGCGCTGCTCGCCGCCACCGGTTTCCCGCTGACCGCCACCAGCGCCAATCGCAGCGGCGCACCCTCCTGCCGCACCGCCGCCGAAGTGATCGCCCAACTCGGCGAAGACTGCCCTCTCGTGATTGATGCGGGCCCGTCGCCTTCCGCTCTTCCCTCTACCATCGTCGATCTCTGCGGCCCCGCACCGCGCCTCATCCGCGCCGGCGCCATCGCGACGGAACGTCTGGCAGCCTATCTCGAATTCCGTGTATGATTGGTTTTCGCGCCCCCGTGCCGGCTGTCTGCCGTGCGGGGCCGGAGGACGATGCCCATGGCTGGTGAGATCGAAGAAAAAGTCCGTCAAATCGTGGTGGAAAAACTCGGGGTCGAACCCGCCGAAGTCACTCCCAATGCCTCCTTCGTCGAGGACCTGGGCGCCGACTCACTCGACCTGGTCGAGCTGGTGATGGAGTTTGAGACCGCGTTCGAAGTACAAATCCCCGATGAGGACACAGAAAAGATCCGCCGCGTCCAGGACGCCATTGATTACATCAAAGGCAAAGTAGGGGATAAATCCTGAACTCTAGAAATCGTGTGGTCGTTACCGGCGTCGGCCTCGTGTCGGCGGTGGGCCTGACCTCAGCCCAAACCTGGGAAGGCTTGCTGGCGGCGCGGAGTGGCGTTGCGCCCATTACCCATTTCGACGCGTCCGCCTATAGCTGCCGCTTCGCCGCCGAGGTGAAGGCGTTTGATCCCTTCCAGTTCATCGAGAAAAAAGAGCTCAAGAAGATGGGGCTCTTTATCCAATTTGCGCTGGCCGCGGCTGCCGAGGCGATGGCCGGCTCCGGGTTGAAAGTCGATGATGCGCTGGCGCCCCGCGTAGGCGTGCACATCGGCAGCGGCATCGGGGGATTCGATGTCATCGAACGCGAACATGCCAACCTGCTTCAGTTCGGCCCCCGCCGTGTCTCGCCGTTTTTTATTCCCGCCACCATCGTCAACTTGGCGGCGGGACACGTCTCCATCCGCTACAACGCCAAAGGTCCCAATTCCGCCGCCTGCACCGCCTGTGCCTCGGGCAGTCACTCCCTCGGCGACGCCATCCGGCTCATTCAGCACGGCTATGCCGACGCTATGATCGCCGGTGGCACGGAGGCAGCCATCACACCGCTGAGCGTCGCCGGCTTTGCCTCCATGAAGGCGCTCTCCACTCGCAACGACGACCCCGAGCACGCCAGCCGTCCCTTTGATCTCACCCGCGACGGTTTTGTGATTGGGGAGGGCAGTGGCATCCTGGTGCTCGAGGAACTCGAATTCGCGCGCCGCCGCGGCGCCAAAATTCTGGCCGAAGCCGTCGGCTATGGCATGTCGGCCGATGCCTTTCACATCACCATGCCCGAGGACTCCGGCGATGGCGCCTTCCGCGCCATGCAGCAGACACTCGCCGATGCCGGCGTCGCGCCCGGGCAGGTCGACTACATCAACGCCCACGGCACCTCGACATCCTACAACGACAAGTTCGAAACCATGGCGATCAAGCGCCTCTTCGGCGAGCACGCCTACAAGGCCGCCGTCAGCTCGACCAAGTCGATGACCGGCCATCTGCTCGGCGGCGCCGGCGGCCTTGAAGCCGGCATCAGCGTGCTCGCGCTCCAGCACCAGACCGTGCCACCCACGGCCAACTACCAAACCCCTGACCCCGACTGCGACCTCGACTACACCCCCAACCACGCCAAGCCGCGCGCCATCCGCTACGTCCTGTCGAACTCCTTCGGCTTCGGTGGCACCAACGCGGCGCTGTTGTTCAAGCGCTGGGAGGAGTAGCAGCGAACGCGGCGCGTAAGCGCCGATAGGTTTCGCTCAGATCCTCGGGCAGCACCCGCGTTTCCCCCACCACGGTCATAAAATTGGCGTCCCCGCGCCAGCGCGGAACGACATGCAGGTGCAAATGCCCGGCAATGCCTGCCCCCGCCGCTTCACCCAGGTTCAGTCCTACGTTCAGCCCCTGCGCCTTGTATTCCTGCTCCAGCACGCGCTCGGCCCGCGCCGCCAGCTCGATCATTTCTCCGCGCGCCGCCGCTCCGCATGCCGTCAGCGTGGCGCAGTGGGCGTACGGCAGGATCATCATATGTCCGCTGGTATAGGGATACCGGTTCAGCACGATAGCGCACTGCGCGCCGCGCAGCACGACCAGGCTGGCCGCATCGTCCCCGCTCGTCAGCTCCCGGCACAATACGCATTGCTGCCCGTCGCTGCGTGCCTCCCGGATGTACTGATACCTCCAAGGCGAAAACAGGAAATCCATAGCTACAAGTTATCAGTTCTCAGTCGTCAGTTTTCAGTTCCGGCGGTCACGCCCCCGCGCGCCCCCTCCGCCGCCCCGCTCAAACTGTGAACTGTAAACTGTGAACTGTAAACTCAGAAAAACAGGTACTTCCGCCACTGTTCGTCGCTCCGGCCCATCATCCGGATCAGGTGCCGGCTGGTGTGCAGGCTGAACGGCTGCGGCTCGCGCAGCAGTTTCATGCCGGCTTCGAGGGGCAGGCTGTCGCCTTTGCGGTGATTGCAACTGTGGCAGCAGGCCACGAGGTTTTCCCAGGTGCTTTTGCCGCCGCGCGAGCGTGGGAGGACGTGGTCGAGCGTCAGCGCCGGCGCGGCGCACGCGGCGCCGCAGTACTGGCAGGTATTGCGGTCGCGCAGCAGAATGTTCTTGCGCGACAGGGCCCGCGAGCGGTGTGGAATGCGCCGGTAATCCAGCAGCCGGATCACCGATGGCACCGGATAGCGCGTGCGGCTGCTGTGAAAGTAGCTGCTGTGCACCTCCTCGGTCCGCGCCGCGCCTTTGAGCACCAGCACCAGCGCGCGCCGCGCCGCGCACACGTTGATGGGTTCATAGCTGGCGTTCAGCACCAGCACGGGCCGCAGCAGCGGCGCCGACTGCAGCGGAGTTGCGACTGCTGCACTCATCGCTTCCACCGCGCCGGCTGGCCGCCGGTGCCGGCCTCGGCAGGAGCGCTCGCCGGGCTGGGGTCCGGCGGGAGCGACCAGGGCAAAAAGTGGCGAGCCACCTCCGCTCCCGCTCGTGACAGGGCTAGCGCGGTCACGCTACGGCCTCCTTCACCCGCGGCGCGGCCTGATGCAGGTCGGCGCGCGCCGCCGTGGCCAGCATGACCCGGCGTGCGCCCGCCGCGCACAGCGCCTGCGCCGCGGCGCGCGCCGTTGCCCCCGTCGTCAGCACGTCGTCTACCAGCAGCACGCTTCGGCCTGCTACCCGCTGCCGATCCGCCGCGAAGGCATGCTGCAAATTGCGTTGCCGGTCGGCGAGGGGCAGCTCTGATTGCGGCCGGGTTTCGCGCTGCCGCTCCAGAGCATGAGGCTCATACCGGCAGTCAATTTTTTTCGCCAACCGCCGCGCGATCTCGCTGCTTTGATTGAAACCCCGCTCCCGTTGCCGCTTTTTGCCCAGCGGAACGGGTGTCACGAGCTCGGGCGTTTCCGGTAATTCGCTCGTCAGCGCCGCCAGGCGTTGCGCCCAGTATTCGGCCGCGGTTCGCACGCCACGGAATTTCAGTAGATGGATCAGCTCCCGCCCGCGTCCCTCATAGGCCGCCGCGCACACCGCCCCGTCATACTCCGCCGGATGCGCCAGGCAATGCAGGCAGATGCGCGAGCCTTCGTCCAGCGGCGCCGCCAGCGCGTGACCGCACCGCCCACACGCCTCGCTCGCCGGCGGGCGGATTTCGTTCAGGCAGGTTGCGCAGACCGGCAAGCGGCCGGCATGCCGCAGATCGCGACCACACAACTTACAGGGTGATGGGAACAGCAGGCAAACGAGCGCACCGATGAGCGATTGCGCTTGGAGCGGCGGAGCCGCGCTGGCTGGGCCGCGGACTGCGATGGCATGGCGGCGGCTGAAGATTTCCCTCCCAAAATGCCCTGTCTGGAAGCGTTCTCATCATAACACGCTGCCCAGCCACGACACCCCGCCGCCCCCGGCCGGCCGATGGTCCGGGGTTACGCCACTACGCCTTGTTCCATCTTCTCCTGACAGGCAATGCACAGACCGGCCCAGGGAACCGCTTCCAGCCGCTTCAGGTTGAGCTCCTCGCCGCAGGCGATGCATTCGCCAAAGCTGCCTTCCCGAATCCGCGCGAGCGCGTCGTTCACGAGCTGCAGTTGGGTGCGGTCGGCGTTGCTTTGATGGAAGAGAAATTCCTTGGTATAGGAGTTGGTGGCCTTGTCGGCGATGTCCTGAGTCGCCTCTTCATCGGCAGCGCGGCCATCCTGCTCATTGCGGGCCACCGCTTGCGTAAGCTCTTGCTGCTTTTGCAGCAGCTTTTTCTGGAACTGTTCGAGCTTTCTGCGATCCATGCTCACCCTCCCGCGGCGTCTGAAGATATCCGCCGCTTCAAAATGATTAACCATACCGGCCTTAGCGCGTTCTGTCAATCGCCTGCCTCCTCTACTACCCGGATCTGAGGCTTGGATGCGGTTTGGCGCCTGCAGGGTACAAGTTTCTCCGCTGCCGGTTTGACAGTGTGCGCGAGCGCCGCTAGCATTAAGGTTTACTCTGCTGCCGCGTCGCCGCAGACGCTCTCGAGGTTCCCTTGGCCCAAATCAGTCGTCGCGAGCTTAAAAGTGATGAGTTCGTCAGCGGCATGGATGCCGCCTACGAGTTTTATCTCCAGCATCAAAAAGCCATTCTCACCACCATCGTTGTTGTCGTCGTGGTGGCCTTCCTTGGGTATGGCTTGTTTGCCTGGCGGCAGTCCCGCAACCAGAAGGCGAATGCCCTGCTGGCGCAGGCGCTCAACACCTTGCATGCGCCGCTGACCGCCGCGGCCCCGGCGCCGGCAACCGTCTCCTTTCCTGATGCCAAGTCTCGTGGCGCGGCTGCGGTGACGCAGTTTCAAGCCGTGGTGGACAACTATGGTTCTACAGATGCCGGAAGGCTTGCTCATTACTATCTAGGGCTGGCCGAGCTCGACGAAAAGACTCCCGAGGCCAACAAGAAGGCCGAAGCCGACCTGGAAGTCGCATCCCGATCGAGTGATGCCACGGTCGCCGCGGCAGCCAAGCACGCCTTGGCCAACCTGGCGATTGAGAATGGAGATCTGGCCAAGGCGCACGCTTTGCTGCTTGCCCTCACCCAGCAGGATTCTGCCACCATGCCCCGGGCGGTGGCGCTGCTCGAGCTTGCCGATCTCGACCGGACGTATAACCCTAAAGAAGCGGCCACCTACTACCAGCAGCTCCAGACGCAGTATCCGAACACCTCGACTGCACAACTGGCGCAGCAACAGCTCGCAAGCCTGAAAAAATAGAGAACCGGGATCAAGGCACAGCCGGACAGCTATAACCGGCGATGTCCTGCGCGGCAACTTGGAAACGCCTGAGCGCCAGCGGGCGTCGGTTGCAGTGTGGAATACTGAGATTTACGTATGCGGCTCCGCCTCTCGATGGTCACGGTAGCGGTGGTCTTGCTCGCGGCCGGGGTGGTGTTTTGGCGCCGCCCGGCTCCGGGACCGAATCCCTATGTCTTGCAGGTGCCTGCCACCTATCTTAGCGTTGGGCAACAATTCCAGCCGCGCCTGGTGAGCCTGGCTGCGGACGCGGGCGCGGCTACCGACTCCGTCACCCTCACGCTCTGGAGCAGTGCCGGCAAACGGCTGGCCACCGCGCAGGTTGCGCTCGCTTCCGCCGCTTCGGTCGATGCCGATCCCATGGCCTTACCCCACACCGGCAGCTTTCTGTTGCGCGCGCAAGCGTCCCATGAGGCGCACGCCGCGGTGCAGACGATTACCCTGCATGCCGTGCCGGAAGCCGCCGTCGATCTCGGCGGCGTCCTGCCCGTTACCGCGCTGGGTCTGGCGCCGGGCGTCATGAACTACCTCCGTCAGCACGGCTTTGTCCTCACGCACGCCGATCTTTCGCATCCCATGCCTCCGGCCTCGCGTCTGCTGCTCGTCGGTCAGCCGGCAGGCTCCCATCTCGCGGCGCAGTACGGTTGGCTGTGGCAGCAGGTGGCCAGCGGCGCCAAGGCCTTGCTGCTCCAGCCGCCGCTGCCTGCCGCGGTTCCATACTGGCCGCTGGCGCCGCCGCTGGTGGCGCCCTCGCCCGGCGCCTGTGGTGATGATGCTTTCGCCCCGCCCCTGACGAATGGCCTCGCCACGGGCGATGGCCTCCGCGCGCTGCTGCACCCACCCCTTAAATTCGACTTCAGCCACGACACCACCATCGCCCTTTATCACTGGAACGGCTACCAGATCATTCCACGGGGCCGGGGCTATCCGTCCTGCCATGCGTTGGTCAGTTATCGCTTGGGCGACGGCTGGGTTTCGCAATCGACCCTGCCGCTGTTGCAGCACTTCCAGGATGTGCGCGCGCGCATTTATCTGATGAACCTGATCATGGCTTCGGGACATCGCAAGCACGCTGCGCCGGCCAGCCCGGGGCTGGCCTGGGTCATGCGCCAGCGCATGGAAAAATTGGCGGGAACTCCTCCTCCCGCGTTCGACACCATTTACTACCGTGCGCCGCCCACTGCGGTCGAGTCAGCGCCCGTGCTGGTTCCCGAGGTCAACGACGCCAATCCCAACTCCTGCTCGACGGCGCCGGCGGCATCGCGGCCGGGCGCCAGTTACACGTTGGACCTGGGCGGCGCCCCCGAAGCCGTCCACAAGTTAACGATTGCCGCCCGCGGTCTGCCTGCGTTCCGCCTCGAAGCCTCCGCCGACGGCCGTACCTGGAAACCACTCGCTGCGCCGGCAACAGCCACCTCCGTCACCGTCCCGCTGCCTTCCGGCCGCTGGCGGTTGTTCCGCCTCACCACCACGGCGCCCTCCGCGCCCTGGAAGCTCTGTCAGTTCTCCGCTCGGTAGAATAGAGGCCTATGACTTCCGCTGCGGATTTGCATGCGCGCCTTGACGCCATCCCAATTTTCAAGCTCCTGAAATTGCGGCTGCTCGAAACCGGCGACGGCACCGCCCGCCTGCTAGCCCCCTACGAGCGCGCCTACGACGGCATCTTTGAATCCTTTCACGGCGGTCTGCTGATGACTCTCGCCGACACCGTCGCCTGTATCGCCATCCTCACGCGCACCGGAGCGGACGAGCGTCTCACCACCACCGACATGAACATCCGCTTCCTGGCCGCCTGCAATTCCGACGCCACCGCCGAAGCCCGCGTCATCAAGCTCGGCCGCACGCTGTGCCCGGTCGAAGTAAACCTCTACGATGCCGGCCGCAAGCACATTGCCGTTGCCCAGGTCACCTACATGCGTCTCGGCCGCTAAAAAGTGTCATAATTTAGTCGTTATGACACTAGAGCCGCTGCAAAGCAAAGCCAGGATCAACGCCAACGGTCGCATCGTGCTGCCGGCAGCCATGCGGAAAGCCATCGGTGTCAAGCCCGGCGATGAGGTTCTGCTGCGGGTTGAGGATGGAGAGATTTGTGTCTACACCATGGCCAACGCGGTTCGCCAAGTCCAGGAGCTGGTCCGACCCTATGCGAAGGGCAAGGGAAGTATGGTGGACGAGTTGATTCGCGAGCGCCGGCGCGAAGCGCGGCGCGAAATCCAGCAGATCAAGGCCCACCGTAAAGCGCACGTGGCGGGCCGCGCCGGATGAACTCTTACGTGCTGGATGCCTCGGCGCTTCTCGCTTTGATTCAGAACGAGCCGGGGGCCGCGGAAGTCTCGCGCCAGCTTCCCGGCGCAGCGATGAGCACGGTGAATCTTTCCGAGTCCCTCGCCCGCCTGCGGGCGCGCGGGCTGAACACACAAGACGCCTGGGCGAGGGTCGCTCGCCTCGAGCTCATGTTGGTCCCTTTCGGAACCGAGCAGGCTCGCCTGGCGGCAGATTTGTTTCCGTTAACCCGGTCTGCGGGAGCATCGTTCGGAGATCGTGCCTGTCTGGCGCTGGCCCAGGAGCGTGGCCTTCCGGTGCTCACGGCCGATCGCGCCTGGGCGGCTCTCGATCTCGGCATCGAGATACAGGTCATCCGCTAAGCCTCCGGCGTCCAACCGGACTGGCTCTGCATCTGTTCCCAGCCCTTGAGGCAGAACGCCGACCAGCTCTCCATCGCCGGCGCCCGTTCTCCGCGCAGTTCGGCCACGGGTGCAAACCGCCCGGCGGCGATCTTGCTCTCCCGCGCGCGCACTGCCGGTGCCGCGAGCTCGAGCAGATGCACCAGGCCGATGTGCACCCGCCCCACCTCGGTCGCGTCGTCATTGATCAGGCCCACCAGCCGCTCGCTCGCGACGGCTGCGCCCAACTCCACCTCTTCCCGCAATTCGCGCCGCAGCGCCTCCCGGTAGGCGGCCCAACCGGGCGCCGCGAACAGACTGTCATCGCTATGGCGGATATGCCCGCCCAGGCCAACCGAATGCAGCGCGCGCAGCCGCGCCTCGGTCGACCGCTGTCCTCGGCGGTAACAGAAGACCGCCTCGCCGCAGGAGAGGATGACGTAGGGGATTACCTGCTTCCAGCCGGGGTCGGATTCTGCCTGCGCGCGCGGCAGGAAGCGGCTGTGCCTGGGCTCAAAAACATATTCCAGCCATGCCTTGCCCCCCACCTGCAATCCCTGAAACCGGCCGCGCTCCCAGAGCCCCGCTGCGGGCACGGCCATTACCAGTTCATCCATCATCTACGGCCTACTACGCTACACTGACAACTGAAAACTGACAACTGAAGACTGCTTTATGATCCTCGGACTTACCGGTACCAACGGCAGCGGCAAAACCACACTGGCGGACTTGCTCAAATCCGCCGGCTTCTACTACCTTTCGCTGTCGGATGAAATCCGCGCCGAACTCGAACGCGCGAGCCTGCCTCCGACGCGCGAAAATCTGATTGCCTGCGGCAACCGCTTGCGCCGCGAGTTTGGCCGCGACGTGTTGGCGGTGCGCACCCGCGCCCGTGTGAGTCCGGAGCGCAACTATATTATTGACTCCATCCGCCACCCGGACGAAGTCCGCGCCCTGCGCGCCCTGCCCGACTTCCACCTCATCGCCGTCGAGGCGCCGCTGGAGCTGCGCTATCAGCGTGCCCGGGATCGCGGCGATGCGCGCGTGCCCGCCAGTTTCGAGCAGTTTGTCGCGCTGGAGCAGCAAGAGCTTGCCGGCGTCGACCCCGAGGCGCAAAATCTACGTGCCTGCGCCGCTCTCGCCGACGCGGTGATCGTCAATGACGGCTCGCTCGAAGCGTTCCGCCAGCGCGCCGAAGCCGTCATTCGCGGCTGGCTGGAGGCGCAGGCGGCGAGCGATCCCCGGCCCGGCTGGGACGAGTACTTCATGCGCATCGCCCGCATCGTGGCGCTGCGCAGTAACTGCGTGAAACGCAAGGTGGCCTCCATCATTGTGCGCGACCGCCGCATTATCTCCACCGGCTATAACGGCACCCCGCGCGGCGTGCGCAACTGCAATCAGGGCGGCTGCCCACGCTGCAACTCCCTGGCCCCGAGCGGCACCCGGCTGGATGAGTGCGTCTGCAGCCACGGCGAGGAAAACGCCATCGTCCAGGCCGCCTACCACGGCATCGCCATCAAGGATGCGGTGCTCTACACGACCCTGTCGCCCTGCCTGCAATGCACCAAAATGATCATCAACGCCGGCATCCGGGAGGTCGTCTACAACGCCCAGTATCCGCTCGGCGAAGCCGCCCGCCGCATCCTCGCCGAGGCCGGCGTCGTCTGCCGCCAGCTTGATCTTCCCTGATCCCTGACCGCTGACCTCTGGCCCCTTTTTTCGTGTAAGCTAAATTCGCGCCGGACTTTTTGCAGGCGGCGCAGGAGAAAACGTTTGAAAAGTATTTTTGTCGGCAATCTGCCGTTCAGTGCCACGGAAGATGAGCTGCGCGAGCTGTTCAGCCCTTATGGAGCCGTGGCACGCGTAAGTATCATGATGGACCGGGAAACCGGGCGCTCCCGCGGCTTTGCCTTTATTGAAATGACCAATGACGAAGAGGCTGAATCCGCCATCTCCGGCGTGAATGGCAGTTCGCTCGGCGGCCGCTCGCTCAACGTCAATGAAGCCCGCCCCCGCGGCGAGCGTCCTGCCGGCGGCTCCGGCCGCGGACCCAGCGGTCCGCGCTCCCCTCGCGGCGGAGGCGGCGGGACCGATGACTACCGCGGCCACGTGCGCCAGCCACGCGAGCCCCGCTGGTAACCCTCGCCCGGCACCTCAGGAGATACACGGGGATGCCCGAAGGCCACCAAAACTTTCTTGACTTGGCGGGCAAAAACTTTTAGTCTCGAATGTTGCTGGCAAGCACTGGATGAGTCTGAGGGGAACGGCGCCAAGCCATCATTCGCGGTTTCATTCGCTGGTGTAGTTTTTGGCTCTTCATTCCTAAATTCATTCCCATCCGCTCGCTCCGCTGCCTTGGCTCGCGGACGCCCCTCCACCCAATGCGCCAGCTCGGGTGCTCTTTATGCACCCTTGCGTTACGCGACTGGCTGTCGGCCAGCGGCTCGCCGCTGACTGCTGACCGCTGACCGCGCACAGCTTACTTTAGGCTCGCACCATGAGACAACATTGGCGGATCACGACCATTGTAGTCGTGTTGATCCTGTTCGGCTGCTGGAAGCTGCTGGACGTAGGCTACAACGTGGGCTATTCGCCCGAACAGCCTCTCCCTTTCAGCCATAAGCTCCACGCCGGCATCAACCATATTCCCTGCCAGTACTGCCACGCCGGCGTCGACCGTTCGCGGTTGTCGATCATGCCGCCGCTGAACGTCTGCATGGGTTGCCACGCGGTAGTGGCCTCCAATACCGCGCCCATCCAGAAGCTGAAGGCCGCCTACGAGGCCAACAAGCCGATCCAGTGGGTCCGCGTCTACAACTTGCCCGAATTTGTCTATTTCCAGCACCGCTGGCACATCGCCGCCGGCATTTCCTGCCAGACCTGCCATGGCCCGGTGCAGCAGATGGATCAGGTCAAGCAGGAGTATCAGTGGACGATGGGCGAGTGTCTGAACTGCCATCGCAACGACAACCTGCTGCATGAAGTGGGCGATTCCGGCTTCCACCGCGATCCGGCCACGTTCCATAACCGCAAGGCCAACGCACAACAAGACTGTGACGTGTGCCATAACTAGCCATGAGTAAACGCTACTGGACAACCTTGTGGGATTGGAAGGACGATCCCACCGTCGACAAGCGGCGGAACGAAGAGTTTGCCTCCAAGCCGCAGGAGTATTTTGAGGCGGAGGCCAAGGGCGGCCTCCAATTTGGCCGCCGCGACTTCATGAAGTGGTCGACGGGCGCGCTGGCGCTGGCCTCGACCGCCTGCAGCCGCAAACCCACGCAGCAAATCATTCCCTACGTCAACCAGCCGCCCGAGGTGATGCCGGGCAATCCCGACTATTACGCTACGACCTGCCGTGAGTGCTCGGCCGCTTGTGGTCTCGTGCTCACTACGCACGAAGGCCGGCCGACCAAGGTTGAGGGCAATCCGCTGCATCCATTGAACAAAGGCACCGCCTGCGCGCGCGGGCAGGCTTCGCTGTTCAATCTCTACGATCCCGACCGCCTGAAGTCCCCGGTCGCCCTGGAGCGTGTCCACAGCCTCAAGGGGCTGGTGGGCAGCGCACCGCAGGTCGATTACAACCTGGTGTTTCCGACCGCCCTCTGGCACGAGGGTTGGAACCTGCGCAAGAATATTCATCCCATCCAGCGCACGCTGAAGAAGGTCACCTGGGAACAGGCCAACCAGCAAGTGGGCCGGCTGTTGCAGCGGGCGGGCACGCGCGGCGTGCTGCTGACCGGCACCATCCACGGGCGGGCACGCACGGCGCTGCTGGCGGATTTTCTGACCGTCTTTCCGCTGCGCCATGTGGTGTATGACTCGCTCAACCCGGATGCCCTGGTGGGCGCCCAGCAGGCGGCGTATGGCAAGCCGGTGGTACCGCGCTATTTCTACGACAAGGCGGAGATGGTCGTCACCTTCGGCGATGACCCCATCGGTGCGGGCATCTCGCGCCAGGAATATTCCGTGGGCTTTGGCCGCCAGCGCAAAATCCGCGGCAGCAAGGGCCATTTCCAGATGTCGCGCGTGGTCTCGTTCGAGCCCGCGATGTCGCTGGTGGGCGTCAATGCCGACTCGCGCTATCTCGTGCCCCCCTCGCAGTTGCTGAGCGTGGCCATGGGGCTGGCGCATCAGTTGGTGGTGATCGACAAGCGTTCTTCGTTTGCCGGCAACGCGGCCGTAGCGGCTGCGCTCGCCGCCTACGAGCCGGGCGCGGTCGAGTCGGCCGCGGGCCTGCCCCAGGGCCTGCTCGGGCGTCTGGCCGCCGAGTTGTGGCGGCAGCGCGGCAAGAGCATCATCGTCGGCGGCGGAATCGCCGGTGGCACCGCCAACCAGCAGGATCTGGACGTGGCTGCGGCCTTCCTGAATTCCGTTCTGGGCAACGAAGGCGCCACGATTGATGGCACCCGCAGTCCCAGCCTGCAGGCGCAGGGCAGCAACGCCGCCATGCTGGCGCTGGTGGACGACATGAACGCCGGCAAGGTGGACACCCTGCTGGTGTGCGGCTCCAATCCTGCCTATACTCTGCCGGAAGCGGCGGGCTTCCTCGACGCCCTGGCGAAGGTGCCGCATGTGGTGGTCATCGCCGACCGGCTCGACGAGACCGCGCAGCTCGGCGATCTCGTGCTGCCGCTGTTGCACGGCATGGAGAGCTGGGGTGACGCCGAGCCGCAGGTTGGCCTGCTCAGCCTGCAGCAACCGACGATCAATCCTCTGCTCGACGGCCGCAGCCTGGAAGACGCCCTGATTGGCTTTGCCTATACCACGCCTGCGGGCCGCGCCAAGTTTACGGCGCCGCCGCCCCTGCCGGCGCCGATTCCACCGCCGGCGCCCGTCGCCGGGGGCGCGCCCACCGCCGCCGAAGGCACTGCGACCGCTGCCGGCGCCGCCGCCGCAGCTACTGCGGCGCCGAAAATGGCCGCGAAGCAGGCGCCTGCGGCTAAGGGTGCTGCGGCGCCCGCTGCGGCAGCAGCGCCGCCGCCTCCGCCGAAGACGGTGATCAGTTTCTATAAGTACCTGAAGCAGTACTGGCAGACGGCCGTCTACGCGAAGAGCAACCTGCCGGCCAGCTTCGACGATTTCTGGGTCGGCGCGCTGCGCGCCGGCGTGTTCGATCCCGATCCCGCCCGGTTGCAGCCCGGCCCGGCCCGCACCTTCAACCCTGCGGCGCTGGCTTTCGGCAAGCAGGCGGCGGCGCCAGGCGCTCCCGCGCTGGGCACGGATGAGCTCGAGCTGGCGCTTTCGGTCAACTGCATGATGGGGGATGGCTGGTGGGCCAACAACGCGCACCTGCAGGAGATCCCGGAGATCGTCAGCAAGAACTGCTGGGACAACTTCTTTACCGTCTCGCCGGCCACGGCCAAGCGCCTGGGCCTGGAACCCAACGACAAGCGGCAATACGTCATTGCCGAAGTCGATGTTGATGGCCACAAGCTGCAGGCGCCGGTTTTTGTGCAAGTGGGCGTGCACCCGAAGGTCACGACCATTGCCCTGGGCTATGGCCGCGCTTCCTGCGGCGAAATCGGCACCGACATCGGCCACAACGCCTACACCGTCGCGCAGATCGCCAAAAACAATGCCGGCTTGATCTATGCCGGCGCGCGGGTGAAGTTCCGCAAGGTCACCGGCCCCAGTTATCTGATCGCCAGCCCGCAGGACAATAACTACATCAATTTCACCGAAGACAAACAGACGCCGGAGGGCGAAGGCCGCGGCCCGATGATCGTCCGCGAAGCCACGCTGGTGCAGTTGCAAGCCAACCCGCGCGCCGGCAACCCGGAGCAGGAGAAGGCGCTGAGTCTGTGGGATAACGGCGGGCCCAGCGAGCACACGTTCCCCGACTATCACTGGGGCATGACCATCGACATGAACGCCTGCATCGGCTGCAGCGCCTGCATCGCCGCCTGCTACAACGAGAACAACGTGCCCGTGGTGGGCAAGGATCAGGTCTGGCGCGGCCGCGACATGGCCTGGCTGCGGATTGACCGCTACCTCAGCGGGGATTTCGAAAATCCCGATGTCACCCGCCAGCCCATGATGTGCCAGCAGTGCGAGAACGCCGGCTGCGAAAGCGTCTGCCCGGTCATCGCCACCATCACCGACGCCGAAGGCATCAACGTGCAGGTTTATAACCGCTGCGTCGGCACCCGGTTCTGCTCCAACAACTGCATCTACAAGGTGCGCAAGTTCAACTTCTTCAACTACGGCAAGGTACGCGCCTCTCCGCTGGAGCTGGCGCTCAACCCCATGGTCACCGTCCGCAGCAAGGGCGTCATGGAGAAGTGCAACTACTGCGTGCAGCGCATTCACGAGGGCCATTACCGCGCCAAAGAGCGGGGCGTGCCGGTGCGTGACGGCGACATTCAGACGGCTTGCCAGCAGACCTGCCCCAGCCAGGCGATCTACTTCGGCAACATGAACGATCCGCATTCCAAGATGATGCAAGCCCGCAATGAGCGCGGCTACAAGGTCCTGGAGGACATGAACTACAAACCCTCTACGGTCTACCTGACGAAAATCCGCAATCTCGGCGCCGAACCCGCCCTGGCGCAGTTACAGCCGGGCGGGGAATCGGCCGCCGAAAAGGATAGCCAGGCATGAGCGACACCATCGAGCTCGTACCGCACGTCGATAACCCGACGGCCTGGGTGGACGGGGTCCCGCTGTACCGCGCCGACCTCACCATCTCCCAGGTCAACCGGGATCTGACGGCGGCCATCTTCCGCAAGCCCAACAAGTTCTGGCTGCTGGGCATGGCGATTGCCCATCTCTGCCTGTTCGTGGGCATTTACGTGGTCTGGGTGCAGTTGCACGTCGGCATGGGCGTGCTCGGTCTGAAGCGGCCGGGCATGTGGGGCACCTACATCGTCGACTTCGTTTTCTGGGTTGGTATTGCCCACGCCGGCACGCTGATCTCCGCCATTCTGTATCTGTTCCGGCAGCGCTGGCGCACGGCCATCAACCGCTCCGCCGAAGCGATGACGATTTTTGCAGTCATGTGCGCCGGCCTGTTCCCGCTGCTGCATATTGGCCGCACGCTGATCGCCTACTGGCTGATACCGTACCCCAACCCGCGCCACTTGTGGGTGAACTTCCGCTCGCCGCTCGTCTGGGACGTGTTCGCGGTCTCGACCTACACCATCATCTCGATTCTGTTCTGGTATCAGGGCATGATCCCCGATCTGGCGACGGTGCGCGACATGCACCCCAACCAGTGGGGCCGCAAGTTCTACGGCGTCATTGCCCAGCGCTGGAAGGGCACGGCGAAGGACTGGCATCATTACGAATCCGCCTACGGCATGTTCGCGGCTATCGCCACGCCGCTGGTGCTGTCGGTGCACAGCGTGGTCTCCAGCGATTTCGCGGTGAGCTCGATTCCGGGCTGGCACGACACCATCTTCCCGCCCTACTTTGTGGCCGGCGCCATCTTCAGCGGCTTCGCCATGGTGATCACGGTGCTCACCGTGGTGCGCAAGGCCTTCAACCTGGAAGACTACATCACCATGGATCACATGGAGCTGATGGCCAAGATCATCGTGGCCACCTCCATGATCGTTTCCTACGGCTACATCGTGGAAGTCTTCATGGCCTGGTACGGCCAAGTGCCGCAGGAAAACCACATTTACATCTGGATCCGCTTCTTTGGCCCCTATGCCTGGGCGGGCTGGACCATTGTGTTCTGCAACTGTATTGCGCCGCTGATCTTCTGGTTCCGCAAGGCCCGACGAAGTCTGCTGCTGCTGTTTGTGGTGAGCATCATCATCAACATTGGCATGTGGTTCGAGCGCTACGTCATCATCATCACCTCGCTGTCCCAGGACTTCCTGCCCAGCAACTGGCGCTACTTCGCGCCCACCTGGATGGACATCGGCACCTTCGTCGGCTCGCTGGGCCTGTTCTTCATCAACTTCATGATGTTCGCCCGGGTCGTGCCGGTGATCTCGATTGCCGAGGTCAAGGGTGTGCTCCAAAATCAAGTTGGCGAACCGCGCGCACCGAAACCGCTGACGGGAGGAAAAAATGCCGAAGTCCGGGCGTAAGAAATACCGTCCACCGGCGGTGCTGGCGCTGTTTGCCGATCCGCATCAGCTCCTGCACGCCATCCAGGAATTCCGCGAAAAAGGCTACCGCGGCCTCGATACCTATACTCCGTATCCCGTGCATGGGCTTTCCGAGGCGATGGGCCTGAAGGAAAGCTGGATGCCGCGCGTCACCAAAGGCGGCTTTTTCACGGGCGCCTGTCTGGCCTTTATCTTCGAGGCGTGGACCATGGCCTGGGCGTGGCCGATCAATATCGCGGGCAAGCCCTTTGTGTCGGTACCGGCCTACATGCCGGTGACGTTTGAAGGCGGCATTCTGATTGCCGGCATCTCGACGTTCTGCGCGGTGCTGATCGCGGCGCGGCTCATTCCGGCGCCCAACTTCACCAGCCTGGACGCCAGCCTGACGAATGACCGCTTCGGTTTGTACATTCCGGTCCGCCCTTATGAATCCGCCAGCGTTCAGGAAATACTGCGGGAGCTGGGCGCCGAGGAGGTCAAGAACCTTGCGTAAGAGCCATCAGCCATCAGCCATCAGCCATCAGTGGCTCGCCGGCATCGTCCTGGTGACCGGCCTGGCGCTGGGCGTGACGGGGTGTCAGTTTCATCCGCCGGGCAGCAAGTCCGCGACCCAGCTCGAGTATCAGCCGGACATGTATGTCCAGCCTTACGAGCAGGCGTTCGGCACCGACCATGTGAACAGCCAGATCCCCAACATGCGTGTGCCGCCGGCCGGAACCGTGCCGGTGGACTGGGTGCCGTTCCCACAGAACTCCGACGTGACCGGCGAAGACAATCTCGCCAACCCGATTTCAGTGAACTGGCAGACGCTGTCCAAGGGCCGCCAGATTTTTGACACCTACTGCATTGTCTGCCATGGCGCGGAAGCCACCGGCCTGGGCTACATCGTGCCCTACATGACGCAGCCGCCGGCACTGATAGCCGGCGCGCCGCTGAAGTTCAGCGATGGCCGCATTTTCACCATCATCAGCGAAGGTCTGGGCAACATGCCCTCCTATCGCACCGAGCTGGATCCGGCCGAGCGCTGGACGGTGATTCATTACCTGCGCGTGCTGCAGCGCGCCGCCAACCCCACGGCTGCCGATACAGCTCTGGCCGAGAAGCAGGGCATGGACTTCTCCAAAGACCTGCCGCCGGCGCAGGGCGTGAAGGGGATCCTTCCCGGCTCCGAGGCGATTCCTCATAACCCGAAGCCACCACAACCATGAGCGCACAACCCCAACCTGTCATCATTCCGAATCCCGGGCCGGCGGTCTTCCCGCCGCGGATGCGGAATATTCTGCTGGCGTTTACCGCCATCGGCGTGATTGTGTTCCTGATCGCGCTGGCGGTGGATCCGCAACGCGCCTGGTACAGCTACCTGACCAACTATTTGTTCTTCATGGTGCTGGGCGTGGGCGGCGTGTTCCTGGTCGCCCTGGAGTACGTCACCAGCGCCACCTGGACGGTGGTTTTCCGCCGTCTGCCGGAAGCCGTCTCCACCTATCTGCCGGCCGCCCTGATCCTGGGCGTGATCATGCTGCTGGGCATTCCTCACATCTATCCCTGGGCCAAGGCCGGCTACGCCTGGGAGGCGCCCAGCAAGAAGTTCTGGTTCTCCGGCGGCTTCTATAGCCTGCGCACGGTGCTGGCGCTGGGCGGCTGGTGCATCTTCGGCTGGTGGTTCCTGAAGGATTCCACCAAGCAGGACAACAACCCGGGCGCGCTGTTGCCGCGCAAGACCTTCGGCAAGCCGCCCACCCGGCGGGGCCGCGTGGCCGCCGGCTTCATCGTCTTTTTTGCCTATAGCTTCACCTGGTGGTTCGTGGACTGGATCATGTCGCTCGAACCGCACTGGTACACGAACATGTGGGGGCCGTACGGCTTTGCCGGCATGTTCGAGACCAGCCTGGCGCTGACGCTGCTGCTGGCGGTTGTCTTCCGCCGCCACAACCTGTTCGATGGCGCCGTGCGCGACCAGCATTACATCGACCTGGCGCGCATGGTTCATGCCTTCTGTATCTTCATGGTCTACATCGGCTTTGCTCAGTACCTGCTGATCTGGTACGCCAACTTCCCCGATGAGACCACCTACTTTCATCAGCGTCTGGTGGGCGGCTGGGGCTGGGTGTTCCTGTTCCTGCTGTTCGCCAAGTGGGTGATTCCCTTCATTGTGCTGATGATCCAGAAAATCCGCACCAACGAGACGGTGCTGATCACCATGTCGGTGCTGATCATCGTGGCGGAATGGTTTGATTGCTACTGGATGGTCCAGCCGCCGATCCACACTCACTTCTACGTACCGAACTGGGTGGAGATTGGCGTGTTCCTGGGCTTCCTCGGCATCTTCGGATTGCTGGCCACGCGCTACTGGAGTAAACATGCGATGGCGCCAGTGGGCGATCCCAAATATCTCCATTCGGTGGCAGGGAAGTATCTATGAGCGACAATCACGCGCCCCAAAAACCGTCGCTGAAGTCGCTGCTCGGCTTCTTCGTGGTCGTTCTGGTGGCGCTGTATTTCATCTATTCGGCCTTCGGCGGCGAGTACCGCAAGTCGACCTTCGAGGCCCGGTTTGACTTCAACAAACCCGCGCCTCCGGGCGCGGCTCAGGTGGTCGATCTGCGGCCGCTGCTGCTGCCGACGCCCAAGCTGCTGGAAGAAGGCAAAGAGGTCTACGCGTCCAATTGCGTGCCCTGCCATGGCGAAGACGGCTACGGCAACGGGCCGCGCGCCGCGGGCCTCAATCCGCCGCCGCGCAACTACCACTCCGGCAAATTCCGTTACGGCACCTCGGTGCTGACGCTCTATCACACCGTGACCAATGGTTCGCCGGGCACGGCCATGCCGAGCTTTGTCGCGCTGTCGCCGGAGGAGCGCATGGCGGTGGTGCATTACGTCCGGACCGACTTCATTCCCAAGGCGGCGTACCAGAACAACACCCCGGCGCAGCTCGAGGCGCTGGCGACGCCGGCCGCCTCGGGTCCGACCCGGCTGCCTCCGCTCAACCCGGTGCCGCAGGGGCCGCGCATTCCGATTGATGTCGCCATGCAAATCCTCGCGAACCAGAAACCGGCGGCGCCGCCCCAACCGCTGGCCGCCAAGAAAACCGGTCCGCCGCCGGCGCCACAAACCGCCGATGTGGCCCTGGGCCGGGCGGTGTATCAGGCGCGCTGCCTGGCGTGTCATGGCGACCAGGGTCAAGGCGGTTTGCCTACCATGATGATCGGATCGGATCCTTACGTGGAAGTTACCGCACGCCCGTTTTCGCAGCCCGTCATGATGAGCAGCCCCAACGACCGCGCGGCCTTCAATCAGTACGTGCTGCATGGTCTGCCCGGCCGCATGATGCCCGGCGAGGGCACGCTCACGGCCACACAACTGAATTCGCTGTTCGCGTACGTGCAGCAACTGGTACGTGCGCAGCAGGGCGCTCCGGCGCCCACAGGGGGCAAAAAGTGAACACCCTCCTCCTTTTCCTCTGGCAGTCGCTCAAGTCGATCATGGACTCGCAGGCGCTCAAGGGCCTGGCAGCGCCGACGCGCGAGGCCTTCTCGCATCCCGGCAGCAATGTGGCGCGGGTTGCGGCGCAGAATAGTTGGTGGTCGTTCTGGCTGGTATTTCCCTTCATCCTGATCGCCTATCTTGGCCTGGTGTACGTGATGGTCCAGTTCCGCGACAAGAAGGATGGGCGCCCGCCAGCCGATTTCCACGAGCACAATTTCCTGGAGTTCTGCTGGACCATTATTCCGCTCGCCATCGTCGTCATCGTGGCGTTTCACTCCTACGGCCCGCTGCACTTCATGGAGTTCGGCGGCAACCAACCCGACGTCACCATCAACGTCGTCGGTCACCAGTTTTTCTGGGAGTACAAATACCCGCAGTACGGCATTGACATTCCCAACGGCACGCTGGTGCTGCCCGCCGATAAAGTGGTCGATCTCGACCTGACCAGCGTGGATGTGATTCACGGCTTTTTCGTACCTGGCCTGGGCATCCAGGAAGACGCTCTGCCCGGCCGCATCACCAATCTCTGGTTCAAGGCCCAGGCCGGCTATTACAAGGGCCAATGCGTTCAGCTCTGCGGCACCGGCCACTCCGACATGCTGATCGAGGTCCAGATTTTGCCGGAACAGCAATTCCAGCAATGGCTGCAGAGTCATCGCAACCAGGCTAGACCGGCCGCACCCAAACCGGCGGCCAAGGCCAAGAGCGCGGCTTCGATTAACCGCGCAGGCGCCCAGCGCCTGCGCTCCACCGGTCGCGGAGGCGCGGCGGCGGGTCCCTTGCCCGCCGCCGCTCCCGGACGCGACGGACTTGGGGGAGCAAAGTGAGCACTCAGGTTGCCACCCTCGGCGAGGTGCAACAGCCTCGCCAGTACCATGGCGTTCTCAGTTGGATCACCACCACCGATCATAAAAAGATCGGCATCATGTATCTCGTCTTCGCGCTCATCAACGCCTGGATCGGCGGATCGCTGGCGGGCATGGTGCGCCTCAATCTCTACAATCCCTCCTGGCAGATCGTCAGCCCGCACCTGTACAACGAGCTGATGACCATGCACGCCACCATCATGATTTTCCTGACGCTGATGGTGTCTCTCGCCGGCTTCGGCAATTATCTGGTGCCGTTGATGATCGGTGCGCGCGACATGGCCTTCCCGCGCCTGAACGCCTTCTCGTTCTGGTTGATGCTGCCGGCGGCGTTCATGCTCTACGGCAGCTTCTTTGTCGTCGGCGGCTCGGCGGCGGGCGGCTGGTGGAGTCTTCCCCCGCTGAGCACGCGCCAGTTCTCGGCCGGCTACGGTCAGGATCTTTGGTGCCTGGCGATCATCATTCTGGGTATCGCCTCGATCATGGGCGCCATCAATTTTCTGGTGACCATCATCGACATGCGCGCGCCCAGCATGAGTTGGGGCAAGGTGCCGCTGTTCGTCTGGAGCTGGGCGGTCACCGCCTGGATGCTGCTGCTGGCGCTGCCGGTACTGTCCGGCGCGATGATCATGCTGCTCAGCGACCGCTGGCTCAACACCGGCTTCTTCCGGCCCGCGCTCGGCGGCGACCCGCTGCTGTATCAGCACTTGTTCTGGTTCTTCGGGCACCCGGAAGTCTACATCATGATTCTGCCGGCTTTCGGCATGCTCAGCCACATCATCCCCTGCATGGCCCGCAAGAAGTTGTTCGGCTACAAGGGCATGGTGCTGGCGCTGTGGGCGATCGGCATTATCGGCTTCATGGTCTGGGCGCACCACATGTTCACCAGCGGCATCTCCTCCGGGGCGCGCATGTGGTTCTCCATGGCCAGCATGTGTATCTCGGTGCCCACCGGCGTCAAGATCTATTCCTGGCTGGCGTCGTGCTGGGGCGGCGTGATCCGCTTCTCGACCGCCATGAAGTTCTCGCTGGGCTTCATCTTCACCTTCGTGCTGGGCGGGCTGAGCGGCCTGATGCTGGCGGTCGTGCCCTTTGACATTCAGGTGCACAATACCTACTTCGTCGTCGCCCACATTCATTACGTGCTGGTCGGCGGCACGGTGATGGTGCTGTTCGCAGGCGCCTATTTCTGGTTCCCCAAAATGAGCGGCCGCATGCTCAGCGAGAAGGCCGGCAACTGGGTGTTCTGGCTGTTCTTCATCGGGATGAACTGGGTGTTCATGCCCATGCACCTCCTGGGTATTGAGGGCATGTCGCGCCGCGTCGCCAGCTACCGTCCCGAATTCAAGTCCCTCAACCAGTTCATCTCCATGGGCTTCCCGCTCATGGCGCTGGCCGGTCTGATCTTCACCATCGATATCGTCCGCAACCTGCGCGGTCCGCGCAATGCGCCCGATGATCCATGGAATTCGAACGTCATTGAGCAGCACCTGGAGTGGGAAACCTCCAGCCCGCCGCCCGCTTATAACTTCGCTGAATTCCCGGAGGTCCGTTAGCAGCACCCCCAGAAAGAAGAAGTTCCATGTCCGATCCTGTCGTTCCCAACCCGCAACCCGGCTCGCACCGCAAGAAGTGGATCATCCGTCTCGGCATCGTCGCGGTGGCCATGGTGGGTTTTGCCTTTCTGCAGGTCCCGCTGTTCCGCGTGTTTTGCACGCACCTGGGCATCTATGTGCCGGCGGACCAGAAGCTGGCCGCGAGCACCGGCCCGGCCAGCCCGCGCACCGTCACGGTGAGTTTCAGCGGGGTGCAGGCGGACGGCATGGGCATCATCTTTCATCCCGAATCCACCATGCAGACCGTGCATGTCGGCCAGCGCGCCGAGAACCATTTCGTTTTTGAGAACGACAGCGACAAGACAGTTTATTTCCGCGCCATCCACGACATCTACCCCTTCCAGGCAGCCACCCACCTGGCGCTGATCCAGTGCTTCTGCTTCACCAACCAGGCCATGGCGCCGCACACCAAAAAGACGCTGCCGGTGATCTACCAGGTCAATCGCGGCATGACCCAACTGATCTCGCGGGTGAGCATCATGTACACGCTGGAGCCGCTTGCGGCCAACGCGCCCGCGCAGGAGCCGAGCCCGATCAAGCAGCTTCTGTCGGGCGGCGCGCCCGGGGGGGAATAGTTTCATGCCGACTATTGCCGAACTGAAACGGTCGCCGCGCCACACCCGCCGCCGCAACGCCTGGCTGGGCTGGACGATCGCCGCCGCCGTCATCGCGATCATGGTGCTGACGTTCATTCCGGTCCATCACGGCTGGATTTACCCGGCCGATACGACGTACGCATTTCCCAAATGGATGAAGAAGTAGATGGCTAGCCAACCCACAATCACTCCCTCGTCTCCGGTTCTGGTCCGCACCGAGCCGCCGCCGCTGACGGCCGAACTGGCGCATCATCTGCCGCAGCCCAGCTTCTGGCCCATCCTGCTGGCGGCCGGCATGGGCGGGGTTTTCTTCTGCGTCTTCCTGGTCTACGCCGGCATGCCGCTGGCCACGCTGCTGGTGGCGCTGGCCGGCCTGTATACCGTCTACTGCGCGGGCGGCTGGGCCGTCACCATCGCCACCGAGCGCCGCAAGCACAACCCCATCGCCACCAACAAAGACCTGATCCGCGGCTTCTTCTTCTTTCTCGCCTCTGAGGCGATGATCTTCGAGTCCTACTTCGAGTACTACTACTTCACCCGCTTCAAGGGCCACGTCTGGCCGCCGGCGGGCATGCCGCGCCTGGAGACGACGCTGCCGGCTATCGCCACCCTGATTCTGGTCGGCTCCAGCTTCACCCTGAACTGGAGCATCAGCTCCTTCATGAAGGGCAAGAAAAGCGCCGCCAAGAACTGGCTGCTGCTCACCATTGGCATGGGCATTTTCTTCCTGGGCATGCAGGGCTTCGAGTGGGGCTACCTGAACGGCGTGATGGGCTTCCATTACCAGACCGGCGCCTACACTTCGGTCTACTACCTCATGACCGGCTTTCACGGCTGCCACGTCACCGTCGGCCTGATCCTGCTGGCGCTGGTCTATTGGCGGCTGGAGCGCAACGAGTATAACCAGGACTACCATTACTCGCTCAAAGCCGCCGAGTACTACTGGCACTTCGTCGACGTCATCTGGGTGCTTCTCTTCTTCACCCTGTATCTTTTCTAGATCGCGGGTACCCAGCCGGGCTACGCCCGGCGGCCCGCTCTCTAAGGCCGTGAGACCGCTGCGCCGGGGGCCCCTACGCCCCGGCTTCGCTACCGGACGAGCATACGAAAGCGCCGTACAGGGGGGCTGGTTTTGTTCTAGACTGGCGGCATGCCGCGCGTGCACCGCTATGCCGTGATAGTGCGCTGGACTGGCAATAGCGGTTCGGGCACCTCGAGCTACGGCGGCTATCGCCGCGACCACGAAATTCTCGCGGAGGGCAAGCCCGCCATTCCCGGCTCCTCGGATCCGGCCTTTCGCGGGGACGCGGCGCGCTGGAACCCGGAAGAGCTTTTCGTGGCTTCTCTGGCGGCTTGTCACAAGCTCTGGTATCTGCACCTCTGCGCCGATGAAGGCATTGTCGTCGTCGCCTACGAAGACCAGGCGGAAGGGGAAATGGAGGAGACGGCAGACGGTGGCGGCCGCTTCTTGAGCGTGACCTTGCATCCCCAGGTGACGGTGGCCGCCGGCACCGACCTCGCCCAGGCACGCGCGCTGCACGATATGGCGCGGCTCAAGTGCTTCCTCGCTCATTCCGTTAACTGCGCCCTCCGGCACGAGGCCGAGGTGCATGCACTGTCTCGTTAGCTGTTCCATTTTTTCTGCAAAGTGTGCCACTTTGCGGTGCAAAGTGGCGTGTTTGCTGGGGTTTTTTGCGATTTGGAGTGGCACAGTGAGACAGCGAATGGGACAGGCGCGCGCGTGGCGCGCGCGGTGGCGGGTGGCGAGTAATGGGTGGTGAGGAGAGACACGGGGGCGAGGCGAACGGGGGGTAGGGGTCGGGCGTTGGATCGGCGATGCGCACCCGCGGTATCCGGCGGGCTGCCCGGTGCTGCTGAGGATGGTTACGATTAGTTAGACGAGGCGAGGGGCTGGTTGGGTTGGCTGGAAGGAGCCACAGTGAATCCCGAAATGGCTCGCGGCAACCTGAGCTGGCGTACCGGGCTGTGCTACCGCGTGATGTTCGAGTGGTTACCGTCAAGGACGGCGCTGTTTCTTCAACATGCGTCCGGCGATGATTGCACCGATGACATGGCCCGCGGTCAGCGCCACGAGCGGCAGCAGCCACCAGCGGTGATGATGTCGTTCCAGCCGTTGCGACCAGAGTGCCATAGCGGCGGTGAGGGATAAATCAATCGTCCAGGCGCGCAGGGCGCTTCCCCGCAGCAGCGGGTTGGCTTCCTTGCAGCCCGGCACGGTTCTCAAGCAATGTCGTGAAAGCGCCATGTCCGCAATCGTCGCTTCGCTGGCCGCGGTCAGCCATAGTACCCAGGCATTCTGATGTTTGGCGACCATGGCCCGTGCCGCGGCCGCCGGCTTCGGCGCGGTTAGCCGCGGAGGTGCGGTTTTTTCGACTGTCGGCCCCTGCCCCCAGGCTGACCCCAGCGCCAGTATCAGTCCGACCAGCACACACCAAGCCCGCATTTCCGTGGAGATGCGGCAGTCCCGAATCGAACCATGCTCTCAAAGGATACGAACCACTTCGGTCCCTGCCGGAAATCAGCCTCAGTGCTGGGCCCGTGCAGGCTCCGCTACGCCATTATTTCAGCGAGGCATAACTGCAGGCACCCAGGCCGGGATAGGTCATATGGAGAATTATTTTTTTGCCCGAGCCATGCCGGTTCACGAGCAAGGGGATATTGGCGGTGCACAGGCCGGGATAGAGGGCGATCAGGTGATATTTGCCGGGGGCGACCTTCTTTCCGAAGTCGAACTTGCCGTTTTCATCGGTCGAGCCCACGGCGAGCAGTTTGTGGGGCGCGGCGCCGGTATAAAGGCCCAGCTCGACCAGCGGAATCCCCATGTGGATGGGGTCAACCGCTTCACCGCGAATTTGCCTGACTGCAAGTTGCGGGTTGGGAGGGTTTTCGACCGCGTAACTCATCCCCGGCCGTTGCGCCGTCTGGGCCAGGCAGGCAGCGGCGGCGAGAATGATGAGGAGAAGACGGCAGCGCATCAGACCAGAATGGCGGCACCCCAGAAGACCAGCAGCAGAATGCCGATGTAGCCGTTGACGGTGAAAAACGCAGCGTTCATGCGCGACAGATCATCGGGCGCCAGCAGCGAATGCTCCCACAGCAGCAGCGCGGTTACGACCACGAGACCCAGCCAGGCCAGCCCGCCCAAGCCGCTCGAAATCAGCAGCCAGACCAGCAACGCCAGCATCAGGAGGTGACATAGCTGCGCCAGGCGCAGGCTCGCGGCCACGCCGACCGATTTGGGCACAGAGCGCAGGCCCGGCTGCTGGCGGTCAAACTCCACGTCCTGGCAGGCGTAGAGCAAATCGAAGCCGGCGACCCAGAGCGCGACGGCGCCGCTGAGCAGCAGGATGCGCGGCGCCAGCGAGCCGCGCACTGCGATCCAGGCGGCGGCGGGCGCAATGCCCAGCCCCAGCCCCAGCACCCAATGCGACAGCCAGGTGAAGCGCTTGGTGTAGGAGTAAAACAGCACCCAACCCAGCGCCAACGGCGACAGCTTGAGGCAGAGCGGATTCAACTGCCAGGCGGCCAGCTCGAATACGGCCACACTGACGATCAGGAAGCTCCAGGCGAAACCGAGCGAGAGCGTGCCTGCGGCGAGCGCGCGGTTGCGGGTGCGCGGGTTGGCGGCGTCCATATGGCGATCGACAATCCGGTTGAAGGTCATGGCCGCGCTGCGCGCCGCGACCATGGCCACCACGATCCAGCCGAGCACGCTCCAGGGCGGCCAGCCGCGCGCGGCCAGTAGGGCGCCCAGCAGGGCAAAGGGCAGCGCGAAGATGGAATGCTCGAACTTGATCATCTCCAGCGTGCGCCGGGTGCTGGTCAGTACGGGCATGAGATGAGTATAGCGGGAGGAGCGGGCAGCGAATCAGCGGATCAGCGGGGCGGGGCGCCTTCGGGTTCCGCACCGGCTTACAATATGAACGTGGCGGCAGCGACAATTCTGGGCATTGAGACCTCGTGCGATGAAACCGCGGCCGCGGTGGTCGTCGAAGGGCGCGAGATCCTGTCGAATGTGGTGTTGTCGCAAGTGCCGGTGCATCAGCTTTACGGCGGCGTGGTTCCGGAACTGGCCAGCCGGGAGCATTTGCGGGGTATCGTGCCGGTGGTGCGCCAGGCGCTGGAGCAGGCCGGCGGCCTGGCCCTGGCGGACGTGGATGCCATTGCGGTGACGCAGGGTCCGGGGCTGGCCGGGGCGTTGCTGGTGGGCCTGAGCTACGCCAAAACGCTAGCCTGGGCGCTAGGCAAACCGCTGATTGGCGTCAATCATCTGGAAGGCCATTTGCAGGCGGTCTTTCTTGAGGAGCGGCGGAACGGGCGGCCGGATCCGACGCTGCCGGCGATGGCGCTGGTGGTGTCGGGCGGGCATACGCAACTCTATCTGGTGGAGGCGGCGAGCGCGGGTCCGGGCTACCGTTATCGCACGCTGGGGCGCACGCGCGACGATGCGGCGGGCGAAGCTTACGACAAAGTCGCCAAGCTATTGGGGCTGGGTTATCCGGGCGGGCCGTTGATCGACCGGCTTTCGGAATTCGGCGATGCGCACGCGGTCGCCTTCGGCCGCATCCGGCTGAAGGGCAATGCGCTCGATTTCTCATTTTCGGGGATCAAGACGGCGGTGCTGCGGCGGGTGCAGACCACGCCGGAGCTGGCCGCGGGCATCCAGGCCCGCCAGCCGGCGCTGGCGGCGCTGGGCCGCAAGCCGACGCTCGAGGACTGGCGCGCGGTGTGTGACCGGGCGACGCTGGATCTTATCGCCAGTTTCCAAGCTGCGGTGGTTGGTGATCTGGTCCGGCGGACGCTGGCCGCGGTGGAACAAATGGCCGCGGCGGACACGCCAGTGGCCAGCGTGTTTCTGACCGGCGGGGTTGCGGCCAATCGCGCGCTGCGGCGCGAGATGCAGACCGCGGCGGGGCAGATGGGCCTGAGCGTCTATGCCCCGGCGATGGCGTTGTGCACTGACAACGCCGCCATGATTGCCGCGGCTGCCTGGCCCCACTTTCAATCGGCGCAGTGGGCGGCCGCCGATCTGGCGCCGGCGCCGCAACTTCCGCTCGCTTCCTGAACGCTCATGGCCATTACTCTCAAACTGCGCAATCTCTTGTACGTGATCCACACCACGCGGCCGGAGCGGCTGGCTGCGGTGCTGCCGGCCGGCGTCGAGCCCGACGTGCGCGAAACGCCGGAGGGGCCACGCGCCTTTCTGGCCACCGTGACGCTGGAGGCGGGCGCGGCTTTTCCGTATCTGCTGAGCGGTTTCCGCCAGGTCAACTATCGCGTGTATGTGCGCCACAACGCCGAACCGGGGGTGCTGTTTGTGCGCTCCTGGGTGTCGGCGCGTGCGGCCGCGGCGGTGCTGAATCTGGCGATTCCCACCGAGTACGCGGCGGTCGAGACGGAGATTGATGACGTCAGCGCACCCTATGCGAAATACACCGTCGCGGCGCGATCGGGCGATCATGAACTCAAGCTGGAAGCGCACGCCGATCCCCACCCGCAATTTCCGCTGTTTGCGTCGCGGGAAGAGGCGGTGCATTTTCTGACGCATCGCCTGAATGGCTTTGCCGCGGGCGCGCATCCCAAGTCGGGACTGTCCGTGATTCGGGTTTTGCATCCGGAGATGGATCCGCTGCCCGCGCGCGTGTCCGTAACGGCGGCCGATCAATGGACGGAGACGGGAATTCTAACGAAGGAAGAAGCGGCCCGGCCGCTGCTGGCGCTGATTCAGCCGGAGACGCAGTTTGACATGAACCTACCAGAGCGGTTGGCCGCGAGTAGTTAAACCGTGGCGGACAGTCTGCTCGAGACGCAGCTTCCGTGGGGCGCACTGCGCTATCGCTGCTGGGGCGCGGCTCCCGCCGCCTTTCACCGGGGCGTCGCCCCGGTGAACGACGCACGTGCGTCGTTCACCCCGATGGTCGGCTCGCCCTCGTCTCCGGCGCCAAGCGGAGGGGCGAGCAGTAGAATTTGCGATGTCGTCATGCTGCACGGCCTGCTGGGGACGAGTTCACAGTGGGCCGCATGCGCCTCGCTGCTAGCGCCGGAATACCGCTGTTGGGCGCTGGAGCTGCCGGGCATAGGCGCGTCGGCGCGGCCCCGCGATCTGTCGCTGCAGGGGTTGACCGCATGGCTGGAAGCCGCCTGCGGCGCGCTGCCGCTGGGTGAGCGGTTTACGCTCATGGGCTCGTCCTGGGGCGGGGCGGTGGCGCTGGATTTTGCCGCGCGCTCGCCACTGGCGGCGCGCGTGGAGCGACTGGTGCTGGCAGCGCCGGCGCATCCGCTTTGGAATCCGAGCCGCGCCCAGCGCTTCATGCTGCGCCCCGTGCAGGCGCGCGTGGGGGCGTGGCTGGGCGCCCGCTGCTCGCCGCAGATCCACCGGGCGCTGCTGGAGCGCATCTACGGTGATCCGGCGCGCCTGCCGCTGGAGAGCATCGCCGAATATGGCGCCACCTTGCGGCAGCCGCATCTGGGAGCGGCGATTGCCGGGCTGGCGCGCCACTTTCGCGCCCAGCGGCTGGCGCTCGAGGCCGCGCTGCCGCAGATGCAGACCCCGGCGCTGCTGGTCTGGGGCGACCGCGATCCGGTGGTGCCGGTGGCCACGGCGGCGGCGCTGGCGGCGGCCATGCCCCACGTGGAGCTGGAAGTTCTGGCCGGAGTTGGCCACCTGCCGTTTGTCGAAGAGCCGGAAACGTTTGTGCGGGTGGCTCGCCACTTTTTGTCCGGGTCGCTCCCGTTGGTCGCTTGGAGTGCGGGCTTCGATTCCCGGCAGGGTCCGCCCGCCGGCGCTCCGGGCTCCTCCGAGCTGCCGCCACTGGGGCGTATCCGGATGGGATAGCGATGCACACCGCCTTCGTCTATTTCCGCGAATTCTTCCAGCATTACGGGCTACTGGCGGTGTTTCTGCTGCTGTTGCTGGAGAACTTCGGCCTGCCGCTGCCGGGCGAACTCTCGCTGCTCTACGCCGGCTTTCATCTGCGCGTCTACGGCGGCTTCAGCCTGCTCGCGCTGATTGCCGTAGGCGTCGCGGGCAGCTCGCTCGGCCAGGTGACCGGCTACTTCGTTGGCCGCTACGCCCACAACTGGGTGCTGCGCACGTTTCCGATCAAATCCCACCACTACCAGCGCTACTCGATCTACTTTCAGCATCACGGCGCCACCACCATCCTGTTTGCCCGCTTCGTCACCGGTCTGCGCATCTTTGCCGGAATTTTGGCGGGTCTCGGCCACATGCACTGGCAGAGGTTTGTTTTTTTTGATTTTTGCGGCGCTATCCTCTGGGTATCCGCGATTGCGAGTCTAGGAGCGCTGCTGGGCAGTCAGTGGCGGCGGCTGCTCCATGTTCTGGGCCGCGTGGATTTGGTTATTCTGGTGGTCGCCATCGTGCTGATCTGGGTGGCGTGGCATCGGTTGCGGGGGGAACATGAGGGAAGAGGGAAAAGGGAAGAGGGAAAAGGGAAGAGGGAAAAGGGAAGAGGGAAAAGGGAAGAGGGAAAAGGGAAGAGGGAAATGGGGAACGGTGAGTGGACGGGGCCGTTTGTCAGAAAGCTTGGGGATACGGAGCTGTCGGTCATTACCGACCGGAGCTACCTGCTCGATGGCGGGGCGATGTTTGGCGTGGTGCCGAAGACGTTATGGAGCCGCACGACGCCGAGCGATGAGCGGAATTATGTGCGCTGCGGGTTGAACTCGCTGGTCTTCCGCCATCGTGGCGAGCTGGTGCTGGTTGAGACGGGGTGCGGGAATAAGCTCAACGATAAGCAGATGCGCTACAACGGGGTTGATCCGCGGCGGGACTATTTGGAGCGACTGGCCGCGGCGGGATTTCCAGCGGAAGAGTTCACGCTGGTCGTCAACTCGCATCTGCACTACGATCATTGCGGTTGGAACACTGTACGCCGTCCGGATGGAAGCATCGTGCCTGTATTTCCGAATGCTCACTACTATGTGCAGCGGAAGGAGTGGGAGCATGCGCGCGAGCAGCATGAGCGCGACCGCGTCAGCTACCTGACGGAGAACTACGATCCGCTGGTCACCTCCGGACAAATGCAGTTGCTCGAGGGCGAGCGGGAGCTGCTGCCGGGGCTGTCGGTGATGCCGCTTCCCGGCCATACGCGGGGCATGCAAGCCATTCTGCTGCGCTCGGGAAACGAGGTGGCCTGCTACATCTCCGATCTGATGCCGACGCATTGGCACCTGAAGCCGAGTTGGGTGATGGCCTTTGATTTGTTTCCGCTGGAGACCATTGACAATAAACATCGCATTCTGGACCAGGCCGAACGCGAGCATTGGCTGCTGGTGTTCACGCACGATCCGGAGCAGGCCTGGGGCTATGTGGAGCGCCAAAATGCGGAGTACGTTTTTGTTCCCGCCGAAGGCTCCCGCCCAAAGTAAAAATTAGCTCCCGGCGGCAACCCACCTTCCCGCCCGCCATCGCATCGCACGCGATAGAGCCAACCGTGGCTGGAGAGGGAGGGTGTGAATGAGTACGTTACGTAGCATCGAACGCAGGCTTTACGTTCGCCGTCAAGTGGACCGCGACATGGCGTCCCAGGCGGTGGTAGCGACCGGGGGAGTTCCGCGCCATATGGAATGGAACGGCATCTGGACCGGTTATATGACGTTTGCAGGGGTGGCGATCATCCTGCTGTCATTTGTGCTGGCCGTGGGCTTTCAATCGCTGGATCCGTTCAGCAGCGCCTCCTGGCGCTCGGTGGGCGGCGGAGTGCTGGGTTGGAGCCTGGTGGTCGTGCTGATTGCCACATTCCTGGGGGCCTGGGTTGCCGCGCGCACGCCGCGTACCACCAGACAGCACGGCATGATGCGGGCCGTTACGCTCTGGGGCATGATTCTCGTCACGGCGCTGTTGCTTACGGGTTGGGTGGCGGGCACGACGATTGGTGCTGCCTCGCAAGTGGCTACCACGGCGGCCACGGCGACCGGCCGGGGCGCCGCTGCACCCAATGCCAATGCCAATGCCGCGCCGGCTCCGCGCCAGTCCGCGCAAGGCGCGCTCACGGCCACGGCGCCGGAGGCGGCAGCCACGACGGTTAATTTGGGGCGCAATATGATGTGGAGTTTCTTCCTGCTGGCCCTGATTGGGCTGGGCTGTGCGCTGCTGGGCGGTGCGATGGGGGGTGGGGGCATCAATCTCCGCCGGCCAATGCGGGCGAGCAATCCGCCGGCGGCCTAGGGGCGCGGCCACCTCTTGCTGGAGCCGTCCTCCGCTGCCGCCCCAAGCCGTGTGCGGCTGGAGGACTCCGGTGTGGCGCATACCGCTGTGGGCGCGTTGATGCTAGCCTTGAGAGGATGACGTGCTGGAAGTGCGGCCGGACGATCCAGTTGCGGACCGCGCAAAAGGTGAATACGCGCGACGAGTGCGAGTGCGGCGCCGATCTGCATGTCTGCCGCAATTGCCGGCACTTCGAGCCCACCGCCCATAACGAGTGCCGCGAGGTGATGGCGGAATGGGTGCGCTTCAAAGAGCGCGCCAACTACTGCGATTACTTCTCGCCCGCCACGGTCGTCAATGCCACTGGTCCGCGCGCGCAGGGCAAAACCACTTCCGATGACGCGCGCGCGAAGTTTGATCAGCTCTTCAAGCAATGACGCCCTCGGATCGCATCATCCTGGCTCTGGATGTTGCCGGCGAGGCGGCGGCGCTGGCCTGGGTGGAGCGCGTGGGCAGGCGCGTGGGCCTGGTCAAGGTCGGCCTGGAGCTGTTCGTGGCGGCCGGACCGGCACTGGTGCGCAAGCTGCGGCAACGCGGCATAGGCGTATTTCTCGATCTCAAGCTGCACGACATCCCGAACACGGTGGCGGGCGCGGTGCGCGCCGCCGCACGCTGCGATGTCCAAATGCTGACGGTGCATGCCGCCGGCGGAGCGGCGATGCTGGCCGCGGCGGCCGCGGCGGCGCCACCGGGGCTGACGCTGCTGGGCGTCACCGTGCTGACCAGTCTTGATGCGGCGGCGCTGCAGGAATTGAATCTGCCGAGCACGGCGGCGGAGCGGGTGGTGGCGTGGGCGCGGTTGTGCCAGCGCCAGGGCCTGGGCGGCATCGTCTGTTCGGCGCAGGAAGCGGCGGTGGTGCGGCAGGCTAGCGGCGGTGGAGTAAAACTAATAGTTCCCGGCATTCGACCGGCGGGCTCGACGACCGGTGATCAGGCGCGGGTGGCGACGCCTGCCGACGCCATCCGCGCGGGCGCGGATTATCTGGTGCTGGGACGTGCGGTCACCGCGGCCGCGGATCCGGAAGCCGCGCTGGAGGCGGTGACGCAGGAAATCGCCAGCGTGGCCGGCGGGCGATGATCGTCGGCACCGCCGGACATATCGACCATGGCAAAAGCGCACTGGTCGAGGCGCTGACGGGCGTGCATCCCGACCGGCTGGCGGAAGAACGCCGGCGGGGCATGACGCTCGACCTGGGTTTCGGCCATTGGTCGCAGAACGGGCAGACCATCGGCGTGGTCGATGTTCCCGGCCACGAGCGTTTCATTCATTCCATGCTGGCCGGCGCCGGCGGCATCGACGTCATGCTGCTGGTGGTGGCAGCCGATGCCGGCGTGCAGCCGCAGACGGTCGAGCACTTCGCCATTTGCCGGCTGCTGGGCATTCCCCAGGGCGTGGTCGCGCTCACGAAAACCGATCTTGCGGATGGAGCGCAGATGGCGCGCGTGCGCAGCCAGATTGCGGCGCTGCTGGAGGGCACGGCCTTCGCCGGTGCGCCGGTGATACCGGTGAGCGCGGTAACCGGCGCGGGGATCGAGGAGCTGCGTCAGGCGCTGCTCACGGGGGGCGGGCGCGCGCCGGGCAGGGATGCGGCGGCGCCGTTCCGGCTGCCGGTGGATCGCGCCTTCAGCATGAAGGGCTTTGGCGCCGTCATTACCGGAACACTGGCGCAAGGAACGTTGCACACCGGCGAGGAGGCGGAGCTTTTGCCGGGCCGCCGGCGCGTGCGGGTGCGCGGATTGCAGGTACACGGCCAGGCAGTAACGGAGGCTGTGGCCGGGAATAGGGTGGCGGCGAATCTGGCGGGCGTGGAAACGCGCGAGCTGCATCGCGGTCTGGAGCTGATGGCGGCGGACACCTTCGCCGTGACGCAAGTGCTCGATATCGAGCTGAGCTGGGTGGTGGATGCTCCAGTGTTGCCGCATCGCGCGGACTGCCGCGTGCATTTGCACACCGCCGAAGCGGTGGCAACGCTTATCTGGCTGGAGGCGCCGCGCTACGCGCAGCTCCGGTTGGTCGAGCCGGTGGTAGCGGCGCCCGGCGATCGCTTGATTCTGCGGCAGCTCTCGCCCGCGGCGACACTTGCCGGGGGTGTCGTGCTCGACCCGGCGCCGCCGCGGTATCGCCGCGCGGATTACGCCGGCGCGGCACGGCATCTGGCGGAGCTGGCGGCCGCGCCGGATTTGAGTGCGCGTCTGCGTCTCTGGCTGGAAGGCGCCGGAAGGAGCGGTTGCGATTTGGCGGAGCTGGCTCGCCGATCGGGGCGTCGCGTGGATCAGGTTCGGGCGGCGCTCGCCGCGACGGACTGCGTGCTTAGCGAGAACCCACCGGCAGCGCTGGCGACGAGCGCGCTGCCGGTCATCGAGCGCGAGCTGCTGGCGGCTCTCGATACATTTCACCGCCGTGAGCCGATGAGCGCGGGCGCGGCGCTGGATGCACTTTCGCTGGCCGATGCACCCCATTGGCTAGCGGCGGCGGCAGGGCGGCTGGTTCAGGGCGGCAAGCTCGAGATCGCCGGCGGCAGCCGCTATCGCTTGCAGAGCGCGGCGCCCGCCCGCGGTGCCGAGCAGTTGCGGCTCCGGGCGGCGATTGAGGAGCACTTCCGCGGACTGGGCTGGTCGGCGCCGCCGCTGGCGGAGACCCTGCGGAAATTTCCGCAGCCCGGCGCACGCGCCCTGGTCGCGGATTTGGCGCGGGAGCATGTGCTGACCGAGTGTCAGCCGGGATGGTTTTTGCACGCCGCGGCGCTGGATCGCCTGCGCGCACTGCTGGGCGAGCACAAGACGGGCAAAGCCGAGTTTTCCGTGGGCGACTTCAAGCAATGGACCGGCCTGAGCCGCAAACTGGCGATTCCGCTGCTGGAGTATTGCGACCGGGTGCGGCTGACGCGCCGCGCCGGCGAGGCGCGGATCATCCTCTAGCTTGCCTTCGGCATTTCCCAGACGCGGGCTTGCGGTTGGGCGCCGGCGAGGGCGCGGCGGATGGGGGCGCTGAGGCTGAGGACGGCGCCGAAGAGGATGTGCAGGACAATCCAGGGGCCGACCATGAAGGCCATGTAGGTGGACATGACGTGGTTGCCCCAGGGCAGGAGCCAGGCGGTCATGATGATCCAGACGCCAATGCCGTACAGAATGCCCCAGATGACCGCGGTACGCCACTTGCGGACGTTCCAGCCGATCGCGGTGTAGATCAGCCCCAGCACGGCAGCGACGGCCAGAAACATCAGCCAGCCCTGCCAGAGCGTCGCGGTGCCGCCGAGCAGCGCCATGGGACCGCTGATGGCCGCGGCGGTCGCGCGCGGCACGATGCCGGCGCCCAGGCCGATGGCGGCTGTCCAGCTCCGGGCGGCCAGCAACATCACCGCACCGGAAATCACACCGGCAATGGCGCCGCCACCGGCGACGGCGCCGAAGCCCTGGGGGCGCGTGCTCATACCGGCGCTCCTGGTTTGAGCAGCTCCTGCGCGAGCGTCAAGTGAATCCGGACGAGGGCGACGAGATTGTGCGTCAGCAGTTGCAGCGAGCGGGTGGCGGGCTGGCGGGCGCTTTGGTTCAGCTCCGGAATGAAGGCTTGATCTTTCGCCGCCATGGTCTGCAGGAAGAGGTGATCGAACTCCGTTGGCGCAGCGGACTCTAATTGTCGCAACTCCGGTTGCGGGGCAGATCGCAAGTTGATGCCCAGTCTCTCTGCTTCCTCCTGCAGCATGGCTTTCACCTTGCGATGATCGAGCGTGACGCGCCGGGCGTAGCGGCGCACGACGGTGGTGGCGCCCCGTTTTTCGCCGATTTGCGCCACTTGCAACAAGGCCTCGTTGCTGGCGTTCATGCGCAGCAAACGGGAGGAGACCGTAGGTGTGGGCACGGGCGGCTGTGGCACGGCCCCCTCTTGTTGGAGCCGCCCTCCCGTTGGTCGGGCTGTGGTCGAGCGTCGCTCCCCGGCAACGGATGCCCGCTGACGCTCAGGGCGTCTCCAAGTTGCCGCGTTCTGCGCCCACACGGCGACCCCGCATACAGCAAGGATGAGGAGGACACCCAACCTCATGCAAATTTGGACGTTCAAGCTTTGACGTGGGGTTGTTAGACTGGGAGGGGAGAGATGCAATGAGTGGTTCGATTCTTTCGGTTCAATGCCCGGAGTGCGAGCGCATTTATACCATTTACCCCGGGCCGGACGAGTACATGCGCTGTCTGATCACGCGCAAGTACGAGATGGAGTGCGATTACTGCGAAAAGGAGCTGGTGTTCAAGGTGGTGGGCGGCGCCAAGGCGCCGTACAGCACTGGGGGCACGTGAGGGGTCAGGGGCCAGGGGTCAGGGGCCTGGGGCCAGGAGCCAGGGGCCAGCGCGCGTTCGCCGTTCTCCTAGTGCTGTTGCTGCTGGCGCCGGCAGCTCGCGCCAGCACGCCGTGGGGCATTATCGGCGGGACAGTTGCGAGGCTTTGGCATGGCACCACGCAGTTCCCGGGGGCGGCGGTGCGGAATTGGCGTGTCACCGTGCCGGTGGTAGCTGTGGCGGGAGCGCTGATTCTGTTTGGCGACACGCGGATATCTGATCAGATTCAATCGCCGGGGCTGGAGAGGGCAAGCCGGAACTGGTCGAACCGGGGCTTGCTGGTGATCGAGCCTGCGTTTGCGCTGACCACGGCGGCGATCGAGGATCATTGCCTGTTTTGCCCATCTACCGGCAAGTTTGCGCTTACGGCGATCACCACCGAAGGCTACGCGACCGCGGTGGTGCAGGTACTCAAATACAGCGCGGGACGCGAGCGGCCGTTTACGGCAGGAGACGGCGATGGCGGCTTCAATGAGGGGGGCACGTCGTTTCCCTCCGGCCATGCGATCGGTGCGTTTTCGCTCGCCGCGTTACTGGCGCAGCATGATCCCCAGGCCACTTGGGCTAATCGATTCGGTTATTTGCTCGCGGGCAGCATTGGCGTCGCGCGCGTAACGGGCAAGGAGCACTTTCCGTCGGATGTTCTGGTCGGCGGCACACTGGGCGTACTGCTCGGCCGCTGCGCGCTTGCGTGTCCTAAAAACTGAAGTTGCGCGAGACGAGCAGCTTGAGGGTCATTTTGTCAGAGGCTGAGGTCACGCCAATGCCCACGCCGGCCTCGATGTCGACCGCTGCGCCGTAGTGATCCACCACGGCCCAGACCTGCTGGAATTGCTGGTTGACGGGTAACAGGCGGGCGAGCGTGCCGCGCTGGGCGTACTCCTCGCCGGCGATCGCCCAGTGGGGGTTGAGGTTGTAGGCGATGCGGGCGCAGGGGTTGAACTGCAGGGTGGAAAACCCCGTCCAGTTGTTGTCGAGCACGGGGTTGAAGATGATATCCCAGGGATGCAGGTGCAGGCCGATGATGGGCCGGATCTCCTGCGTATAGCGGCGTGGGTCCCAGTGGCGGGCGTTGTAGCTGAACTCGAAGTTCATGCCGTAGAAGAACGTGTGGTCCTCGGCGTGGGGGCGGACGAAGAGGAGGCGCAGCTTGGCGCCGTCGATCGAGGGGCCGCGGCCGCCGCCAAAGCTGTAGAGCGGCATGTAGAGGCCCAGCTCCATCCAGGGCTCGGCGCCGTAGGCCCATTCCAGCGAGCCGTTGGTGGAATGGTTGGAGAGTATCACGCCGGGCGCAAACGGAGTGGTGGCGCCATCGGGGGTGAAGTTGGTGTGGGTGGTGAGGTTGAACTGATGCAGCGGGGCAATGCCGGCATCGTAGACCTGAATCTCATCGGTTTGCGCGCGCGCCGCGAGCGGCGCCAGCACGAACCCAGCAAGACACAGACCCAGCAGAGTCCATCGCATCATTGTCAGACAATTGTAGCCGGAACTAATTGAGGTAATTGAGCAGGCTGAGCTTGTTGATTTGGGCGCCGGCGGCCATGATCGCTTGCCGGGCGGTTTCGGCTGACGAAAGCTGGGTGATGGCGCCGGCGAGGTCGGCGCCGACAAGCTGGGTTTGTTCCTTGGTGAGATCGGACTGCTCGTTTTTCAGAAAATTGTTGGTGGTGTTCAGCCGGTTGATGGTGGAACCGTAAAACACCCGCTGCTCGCCGAGTGCGGTCAGGCTGGTATTCAATTTCGTGACCGCGGTGCCGGCGGCGGCGGAGTTATTGCTGGTGAGCGCGTTTTGCAGATCCTGCAGCGCCTGAAAAACGCTGCCGCCGGCATTCTGGAAGACCTGGCTGCCGGGAATATTGACGGCCACGCTAGCGCCGGCGGCGATCTGCACCTGATTGACGCTGGTGTTGCCGTTGTAGCGGACGCCATCGGGCTGGGTGCCATCGGCGGTGAAGGCGGGGCTGCCGTTGGCCGTGCCGGCAAAGATGTAGACGCCGTTGAAGTTGGTGTTGCCGATATCGATCATCTGCTGCTGCAGTTGGGTGATTTCCTGGCTGATGTTGGCGCGCTGGGTGTTGGAGAGGGCGCCGTTGGCGCCTTCGGTGCCGAGGGAGACGGCGCGGTTGAGCAGGGTGACGGCGGAGGAGAGGGCGGAATCGCCCACCTGCATTGCGCCGCTGACGCTATTGATGTTCTGCAGGAACTGGGTGACCTGCGCCGCCTGGGACTGGTTGGAGGCCGACAGCGACGCGGCCACGGGATCGTCGGAGGGCTGATTGACGCGGCGGCCGGTTTCGACGGCGGTGAGGGCGTTGTTCTGGCTCTGCTGCGTCTGGTCGAGCGCCTGCAGCAGGTTATCGGTGAGCAGTGAGTTGGTGATGCGGGTGAACATGGATTAGTCCTGTCCCAGATTGATGGCCAGGGTGGTGAGCTTGTCGATGACGGTCACCACGCGCGCGGCGGCCTGATAGGCCTGCTGGAATTGCTGCAGGTTGATGCTTTCCTCGTCCATGGAAACGCCGGAAACCGAGGCGCGCTGGTTCTGCAACTGCGTCAGCACGGCCTGCGAGGCCTGCTGCTGGGTGTTGGCGCCCTGCACCAGACTGCCGATGGTGGAGACCATGGCCGCGTAGGCGGCGTCGGGGGTCAGGCCCGAGGCGTTCGGCGTCTGCTGCAGGTTGATCATGGCGAGCAGGTTGGAGTTGTCGCCGGAGTTGGTGCTGCTGCTGCTGGCGGCGATCCTGGCGGGGTCGGTGGTCGCCAGCACCATGTTCGCGGCGGCGTTGGTGGCCGTGGGCGGGACAAAGAGATTGCCGCCGGGGTTACTGTTGAGGTCAAAGCCGAGGGCGTTCTGGGTATTGACGCCCTGCGCCAGCGTGGTGGCGAGGGAGTTGAGCTGACTGGCGAGGTTGGGCAGGGCGGTATCGCGGACGGTGATGAGGCCGGCGAGGCTGCCGCCGGCAATGGTGGAGGTGATATTGGTGGCGCCGCTGTAGATATCCTGCACGCTACCGTTGGGCTGCAGCGTCAGCGGGATGGCTTGCATGCCGGAGACCAGTTCCTGGCCGCCGCTGGTGGTGAGCGTGACCTGGTTGTTGCCCCCGTCGCTAATATTGAAGTCCATGAGCTGCGACAATTTTCGGACCAGACCGGTGCGCTGATCGACGAGGGCGGCGGTGTTGCCGGACACATCTTGCAGGCTGGCGATCTGACCGTTGAGCTTGGCGATTTGCGTGGTGAGGTTGTTGACCTGGCTGAGGTCCTGCACGATGTACTGGTTGGCACCCTGAATTTGCTGGCTGATGCCGTTGGCGACCTGATTGAAGGTCTGCGCCATGGTCTGCGCTGCGGTGATCACGCTCTGGCGCTGGGCGCCGTTGGTGGGATTGGTCGAGAGCTGTTGCAGCGCGCTGAAGAAATTATCGACGGCGGTGGAGAGGCCGGCGCCGGTTTGGGCACTGAAGAGCGACTCGACCGGGCCAAGCTGCTGCTGCAGCGAAGTCAGGCGATTCTGGTTCGAGGTTTCCTGATTCAGACGAATCTCGAGCACGTTGTCGCGGATGGCCTGCACCTGCTGCAGAGTGACGCCGCCGCCGCCAGCCGCGCCGATGTTGGCGGAAAACGGCGCCTGCTCGGCCAGATCGGCCACGCGCCGGGTGTAGCCGGCGGTGTTGACGTTGGCGATGTTGTTGGCGGTGACCTGCAGGCCCTCCTGCTGCGCCGCCAGCGACTGCTCCGCAATTGACATGATGCCGAATAGGCCCATAGGGCTAGCGTCCTTTCTCCACCGGCGACGTGTAGCTGGCGGCGCCCAAGGCCCAGACGCGCTGAAAGCAGCGGGCGGAGCGGCTGCCGAGATCGATCAGGGCGGCGTGAATATCGGCCAGGTGGCGCAGCGAGGTATTCATGGCACGGACGGCGTCAGCGAGCCGGCGTTTGTCTTCCACGGCGGCAGGCAGCTCCGGCATCTGGGCATCGTGAGCCGCGAGGCGCGCGGCGAGCACTTCCTGGCGCTCGATGCAGTCGAGGTAGTTGCGGGCGTGGAATTCCGCCACGGCCTGAAAGCCGGCGCGCAGCTCGTCGGACAGACGCAACACGATGGCCTGACGTTCGCTCAGCCAGAGATTGAGAGCAAGTTGGGTTGCGGGATTATCCATTGCCTCGCGGCCCCATGCCGGTCTGCGGGTCGCTCATCATCGCGTCGGCCACCTGGGTGGGATCCACCGTGTAGGAGCCGTTGGCGATTTGCGACCGCAGTTGCTGTACCAAATCCGAGCGAACAGGAGGCTGCGCCAGCACCTGCGCGGTCAAACCGACCGTGGAGGAGCCAAGCGTGGCCTGGTCGCCTGGGGTGACAGCGGCGCCGGAGCCGGAGGCAAGATGGGACGAGTTGGCCTTGGTGATCCGCCCGGCGCTATCGGGCCGGTTTTGCGCGGCCAAGGAAGCGTCGAGATTTTGATTTTGGATTCTCACCGTGGTGTCTCCATCTTGAGAGCGAAGCTGGGCTTCGCTACAACCAGTTTATCGGCAGCCGCCGCGTTTGACTTTAGAGAGGACAACTCCTTTTGTGACAGCAGTTTGAGGGGTGACGGAGGTTCGAGCTGATGCTCGATCAGCTTGGCCAGGCCCATGCCTCCGCGTTCGGCCAGGGCGCCCGACATTGCCTGCAGCCCTAAGCCTTTCAGGTTATCGGCGCCGGGGTCGGAAAACTCGCCCGGCTGGGGCGCCAGCGGGTCGTTCTGAAACTCGCTCCACATGGTATCGATCAAGATACCGGCAAATTCCTTGCATGACTTGTCCAGTTTGTCATGACGTGCCGCGGCGGTGGGGGTGGTAATGGCCGTGGCGATAGGGTTTGCGAGCGCGCCCAGGTTCATCAGATGACCTCCAGTTTGGCTTCAAGCGCGCCGGCGGCCTCGATGGCACGCAGGATGCCGACGATGTCGCGGGCGCTGGCGCCGATGGACTGCAGGCCGTTGACCAGGTCCTGCACGGTGGCGCCGGGCTGCAGGACGAGCTTGGCCGCGGGCGACTCTTTGGCGGTGACGGTAGTGTTGGGCACGAGGACGGTCTGGCCGCCCTGGGTGAAGGGATTGGGCTGACTGGCGGTGAGCGTGGTGGTGACCTGGATGGCAAGATTGCCGTGCAGGATCGAAACCGGGCCGAGCTGCACGTCACCGCCGATGACGATGGTGCCAGTGCGCTCGTCCACGACGACGCGCGCCGGGGTGGTCACGTCCACATGCAGGGCTTCAACTTGCGCCATGAAGGCGGGAATGCTGTCCGCGTTCTTGGGCCAGGCGATGTCGACGCGCCGGCTATCGATGGCGTGCGCGAGGGGCGCCTTGCCGCCGCCGACGGATTGATTGATGGCGGTGGCGATGGCGTGGGCGGTGACGAAGCTGGGCTGGCGCAGCAGCAGCGTGAGCTGCTTCATGCCGGCGAGGGTGACGGCGGTGTCACGCTCGACGATGCCGCCGCTGGGGATGATGCCGACGTTGGTCTGATTCACCCGGATGTGGCTCTGGCCGTTGCCGGCGCTGTAGCCGCCGACGGTGAGGGCGCCCTGGGCCTCGGCGTAGATGGCGCCGTCGGGGCCGTGCAGGGCGGTGAGCAGCAGCAGGCCGCCCTGCAGGCTGCGGGCATCGCCGGTCGAAGAGACGGTCACGTCAATGTGCATGCCGGGCCGCGCGAAGGGCGGCAGCGTCGCGGTGACGAAGACGGCAGCGACGTTGTGGACCATCATCATCTGCTGCTGCTGGGGCGAGGTTTGGACGCCCATGCGCTGCAGGATGTTGCTCAGGGTCTGGATAGTGAAGAGCGTCTGGCGCTGATCGCCGGTGCCGTTGAGGCCGACGACGAGGCCATAGCCGACCAGCATGTTGTCGCGCACGCCCTCGACGGTGGTGATATCGCTAATTGGGACGCTGAGCTGGCTGCTGGCAGTGGGGATGGCGGCCGCAGCGGCGAGGCCGGAGAGGCTGAGCAACAGCGGAATCAGAAATTGGCGGAAGCGGAACATGGGGGCTAGAAGGTCAAGAATTTAAGCAGCATGCGCAACCAGCCGGTCACGGGCCGGGTGGTGTCGCTGATGACGCCCTTGCCCAGCAGGTCGACTTCCAACTCACCGACCTGGGTGGAGAGGACGGAGTTGTCGGGGGCGATGTCGGCGGGGCGTACGACGCCATGCACGATCACCGTCTGCTGCTGGTTGTTCATGGAAATGGTACGCACGGCTTCGACTACGAGAAAGCCGTTGGGCAGCACGTCGACCACGCGGCCAGTGAGGCTGGTGGAGAGGGCGCTGGAGCTGGCGGTGGCAGCCTGGCCCTCAAGATCGGTGGTTGAGGTGGGCGCCAGCAGCGTGGTCAGGCGGCTGGAGGTGCTGCCGAAGATGCTGATGCCGGAGTTGCCGGTGAAGGCGCGCTTGGATTGCACCGTGCCGGTGCCGGCGGCCTGGGTGGCCTCGACGATATGGATGGTCAGCAGGTCGTTGACGCGCTGCGCTTTGAAGTCGCTGGAGAGATTGGTGAAGCGGCCCTCGGGCGTCCAGAGGCTGCCGGTGGTGGCCGAGGTTGCGCCCTCGACCTGGCGGACGCGGGCGAGATAGGTTTGGAGCGCCTGCTCGGCAGGGGTCAGGGCCTGGCCGCGGTTCTTCTGGGCGCAGAGCGCCAGAGGGAGTAGGGCGAGGGCGAGGAGCAGGCGCGGGGTCCAGCGGCCAGGGGCCAGGGGCCAGGGGCTAGTGCCAGGCATGGAGATCTCCTTGCGTCAGCGAACTCACCTGATCGCGTCCGGTGACCCGCACTTGCAGGATTGCCTTGGTGGCCAGGCTGCGGACGCGGATGTGGTCGCCTTGGCGGCCGGGCTGTAAGGGCTGCACCCGCGTCGTGAGCGCGAAGCCCGGTGCGGCAATGGTGAGTTGTGCGGTGCGGCCCGGCCTTACCAGGATGGGTTTGGCGGGCGGGGCGTGCAGCGGCCAGACGGATTGTGCGTGCTGGGCGCGCTCGGCCGCGGACATGCGGACGGAAACCAGAAAGGGCAGCAGGAGGGGATCATGCTCGGCGCGGCAGAACACCTCGATGCGCCCATGCAGGCGGTCGGGTACGGCCCGCAGGACGTGGACGGCGGGGGCGGTGGCGGTGGTCAGCGGCGCGGTAAAGTTGATGTCGGCTTCCAGGAGCGGGCGATGCAGCGCTACGCCGACCGCCTCCAGCACGAGCGCGACTGGAATGGGCTGGGAGGCGCGCTGCACTTCAATCTGTAAGGGAATCTCGAACTGGCTGGTCGCGATGCCGGCGCTGCGCAAGCGCGCGGAAAACTGCGCGCGGCTCCAGCGCAAAGCGATGCCCGGCTGCGGCGCTGCGGCGAGAGTGTATGCGGCGAGCGGCGCCGGCATGGCGCTGGATGGCGCGACCAGCTCGCCCAGCCGCACCACGGGGGTGCGGACGGTGACGTGGGCGCGCACGCGCCACGGTTGGCTGGCCGGCGCCGCGTACGCGCTTGCGGAGACGAGCAGCAGCGCACTGAAAACTGACAACTGATACCTGAGAGCCTTTTTCATCACTGTAAATTGTTGAGTTGCCGCTGCATCTGATCGGCGGCCTGCACGACGCGCGAATTGGCTTCGTAGGAGCGCTGCGCTTCGATCATCTGCACGAACTGATCCACCACGTTGACGTTGGATTCTTCGAGCTCACCCTGCTGAATCGTGCCCAGGCCCTGGTTGCCGCCGGGTGTGCCCACGATGGGATCGCCCGAGGCAGTGGTGGGCGCGAACAGGTTGGCGCCTTTGCTTTCGAGGCCGCCGACGTTGGCGAAGGTGGCGAGCGTAATGGTGCCCACCTGCTGCGCCTGCGCCGAGCCGGGGACGGTGGCGGTGACGGTGCCATCCTTGCCGATGCTGAGGGCAGTCGCGTTCAGCGGCACCGCGACGGGCGGCTGCAGCGGGTAGCCGTCGGCGGTCACCATGCTGCCGTTGGCGTCGAGGTGAAACGAACCCGAGCGCGTATAGGCGGTGGTGCCGTCGGGCATTTGAATCTGGAAGAAGCCGGCGCCTTCAATCGCGAGATCGAGGGGATTGTTGGTGGTATCGAGCGAGCCTTGCGAGGAGACCATCTCGGTGGACGACGGCCGCGTGCCCATGCCGACTTCCAGGCCGCTGGAGACGGTGGTTTGCTGCGTTGAGGCCGAGCCGGAGGCCACCAGATTCTGGTAGAGCAGATCCTCGAACTGCAGGCGGCGGCGGCGGAAGCCGGCGGTGGAGGCGTTGGCGAGGTTGTTGGCGATGTTGTCCAGATCCATCTGCTGGGCCAACATGCCGCTGGCGGCGGTGTGAAGCGCTTGAAACATGGGGAGTCTCCTGAGAAGTTAGAGGCCGGTCACTAAGGGCAGCTCGGTGGTGGCGGGCTGGTTGAAGTCGGTATTGAAAATCTGCAGGGCGCGTTCGAGCAGGTCGAAGTGGCGCTGCAGGCCGATGAGGTCGGTCTCGGCGGCAATGGGGTTCACATTAGAGTTTTCTAATTGTCCGGCGCTGAGGGTGGACTGGGCCGCGGTGTGCACATTGGCGGCCGGGGTGGTGAAATAGGCGTTGCCCAGGGGCTTGACCTGGGCGCCGGAGGCGAACTCGACCAGATGGATTTTGGCGACCAGGGCGCCATCGACGGAGATGGTGCCGTTGCCGCTGATGGCCACCTTGCCGTTGGGCAGAAAAATGGGCGCCAGTTTACCCTTGGGCTGCTCGCCCATAATGGGGTCGCCCTGGGCGCTGAGGAGCTCGCCCCTGGCGCCCACGCGGAGATCGCCGGCGCGCGTATATGCAAGACCTGCCTTGGTTTGCACGGTCAGAAAGCCCGGCCCCTCGATGGCCACATCGAGCGGGTTGCCGGTGGACTGATAAGCGCCGGGGGCGAAATTCAACTGCTGGCCGCTGAGCACGCCGAAGTCGTTGACGGCGCTGTTGAGTGGGCCCAGGGGTTGATTGCCGCTGGCCGTGGTCAGGGCTTTATAGAACTGGTTTTCCTGCAGGTAGCCGGTGGTGTTGGCATTGGCCAGATTGTTGGCCAGAATGTCCAACTGATGCATGCGCGAAATCAGCGCCGAACAGGCCGCGTAAATACCGCTCTCCATGGCTCCTCCGAGCGTGTATTAGCACGCCGGGGGCCAAACGCGGCTACGCGAACAGGGGAGTGATGTATTCCTTGATCTGGTCGGGGGTGAAGGGCTTGCGGATGTAGCCCTGGGCGCCGAGTTCGAGGGCTTCGTGGACCTGGGCTTCGCTGGCGTGGCTGGTGATGAACACCAGGGGGACGGTGCGGGTGGCTTCGGTCTCGCGCAGGTGCTTGAGCAGCGCCAGGCCGTCGACGTTGTCGAGCATAATATCGCAGAGGACCAGGTCGGGGCGGGTCTGCTCGATGACGTGCTGCGCCTCGACGCCGTCGGAGGCTTCGAGGATCTGTTGCGGTTCGAGGCCGGCGATATGGAGCGAGCGTTCGATGACGCGGCGCATGGTCGAGGAACCGTCGACGATGAGGACGACCTTGCTCATGGCCGGCTCATTTGTGAGCCGCGGCGGCCGCGTGCGGCGGGACGCGCGCGGGCGGCCGTGCCTGCTGGCGGGCCCATTCGCGCTTGGCGCGGATGCTTTCGCGCTGGCGCAGGAGGTGTTCGGTGGTTTCCAGCAGGGAGCGCTGGAGGTCGCGGAGCACGGGCGCGAGGCGGCGCAGATGGGCGGCGTAGAGGCTGCGGGCGTCGGCGTCGCGCTGGGGCTCGCTCTGCTGGCGCCATTGCTGACTGCGGTCGAGCAGGCGCTGCAGCACGCTGGCGTGGGCGGGGGTGAACCAGATGGCGTAGTCGTGCGTGTGGCGTTCGAGCGCGGCCCAGAATTCGGCCCACTCGCGGTCGAGGTCGGCCCAGCCGGCTTCGGCGGCCGATGGCGGGTTTGCGGCTACGCCGTCCATGCCGCCGCTCCCGCGGAAGGGGCCGGCGGGCGTGTTTCCACGCTCCGCCAGGCCTGCAAGATTTTCTCCAACTGGGGCAGCAGGTCGCGCAGGGGCTGGGCATCGTTGTTCGCCACCGCCTGCATGATGGCGCTCTGCGCGAGCCGGTAAAAATGGTCAAAATTGCGGGCGATGTCGCCGCCGCGCTGGAAATCGAGCACGCGCTGCAGCTCGCCGATGATGGCCAGCACGCGGTTGAGGGCGCTGGTGCGGATTTCAATATCCCGGACGGTTTGCGGTTGGGTCTCCATAGCGGCGATGGCACGCCGCAGTTGCACCACCGCGCCCTGATAGAGGAGCACGACCAGACCCACGGGAGTGGCGCCTTCAATGGCGCGGCGTTGATAGGCGGAGGCGGCGTTCATAGTTTCTCCGGTTACGGCAGTTTCGCCAGCTCGCTCTGTGTCTGGCTGAGCAGACCGGGCAGACTGCCAATGGTGACGGCGACCTGGCTGTAGACCTGCATCAACTCCTGCTCCTGGGCGTTGAGATTGGCCTGGAAATCCGCAATCTGCTGGTTCAGATCATTGGTCTGCTGGGAGATGCCCTGTTGGTCTTCGGCCACCGGTCCGGTCGTGGAGGTCAGGTTGGTCAGGTCGTTGGTGAAGTTCTGGGCAAAACCGGTGGGCGAAACCTGCTGAAACAGGTTCTGCACGGCGGAATAGTTGGCCGCCATGGCGGCGCTGAGCTGGCCGCTATCGACCGCCAGGGTGCCGTCCGCATTCATGTTGATGCCGATGGAGGCGAGGTTGGTGTAGCCGCTATTGCCGCTGATGGAATAGGAAGCGTCGCCGAGCACGCTCTGCTGCAACTGCATGACGATCTGATCGGTCCCCAGCGGTCCGGTGCTCTGGGTGGTGGGGTCGTAGGTGAACTGCTGGTTCAGGCTCTGGATGACGGTGTTATAGGCGCTGACGAAATTCTGGATGGCGGTGGTGGCCTGGCTGGTGTCGGGCGCGACGGTGATGGTTACGGGCGAAGCCGTGGTGCCGGCCAGGTTGAGGGTGACGCCGGCGAGGGCGCCGGTGATGCTGTTGCTGGTGCTGTTGAGGGCGATGCCATCGAGGGTGTAGCTGGCGTTGGTGCCGGTCACGGCCTTGGTGAAGGTCAAGCCGGTGGTGTTGCTGCTGATGGTCAAATCGCCGGGGGCGCCGGTGGTGTTGCTGACCAGGCTGAGGCGGGCGCCGCTGGAGTCGGTGATGACGCTGGCGGTGACGCCCGCGCCGGCGCTGTTAATGGAAGCGGCCAGGCCATTGAGGGTATTGTTCGAGGACGTGACGCTGATGACCGTGGGCGCGTTGGAGCCGACCGCGACGCTGAAGCTGCCGGTGGTGAAGGTGGTGGTGCCGCTGGCCAGGGTGTTGGTGTATTCCGAGCTGGTGGTGGCGAGGGTGGAGACGGTGAGGGAATGGGTGCCGGAGGTAGCACCCGCACCGGCGGTTACAGTGGCGACGCCGGTGTTGGAGCTGGTGGCCTTTTGGGCGGCGAGGGCGCCCTGAAAATCGTTGAGGGCCAGCACCGCAGTTTGCAGGGCGCTGAGCTGGCTGCTGATGGTGCTGAGGGCACTGGCCTGGCTGCTCAGAACCGAGACCTGCTGCTGCATCAACTGCTCCGGTCCCGACTCCGCCTGAATGATGGCCTGGACGTAGGCCTGGGCGTTGAAGTTGCCGGTGCTGGTCGCCCCACTGATGCCGCCCAGCGGTGAACTGGATGTGCTCATGCCCCCTCCTTATCTCCAACTGCGGATGGCCGGCCGCCCTTCTCATCGGGTGAGACGAGCCGCCGGCCTCCGTGCTTGCTGCGGCCAGTTTCGACCGCAAGCCTATGGCGCCGATCCCGTTACGGAATCAGCTTCAGGACCAAGCTCTGCATCGAGTTGGCCTGCGCCAGCGATGCCACGCCGGTCTGCGCCAGAATGCTCTGCTGCGACATCTGGCCGACCACCTGGGGAATATTGGCATCCATGATGCCGCTTTCCGCCGACGTGAGGTTCTGGATCTGCGTGCTGATCACGTTGGTGGCCGCCTGCAGTTGGTTGACGGTGGCGCCCACCTCGCCGCGCTTGCTGGCGACGTTGGTGATGGCCTTATTGATGTCGGTCAGCGCGGTGGTGGCGCCGGCGGAAGTGGTCAGGTTGTCGGTCGACAGGTTCACCGCCGTCAGACCGGAGGTCGAACCGCCCTGAATGTTGCTGGAGCTGAGCGTGCCCACGGTCATCCCGATGGTGTAGTTGCTGCTGGCATCGCTGAGGAAGATCGACGTGGTGCTGGACACGAACACGTTCGAGCCGTTGAAGTTGGTATTGGCGCCGATATTGGTGATCTCATTTTTGATGCTGGTGAATTCGGCGTCCAGGGCGCTGCGCTGGGTGGAAGTCTCAGTGCCGTTGCTGGCTTCGGTCGCCAGCGTGACGGCGCGGTTGAGCAGGTTCGTGACCTGGCCGAGAGAGCCATCCACCACCTGCAGTTGGCCGATACCGTCGTTGACGTTCTGCGAACTCTGGTTCAGCGCGGTGATGTTGGCCTGCAGACCATTGGCAATGGCCAGGCCGGCGGCATCGTCCGCGCCGCTGTTGATACGCTTGCCGGTCGAAAGCTGGAACAGCGTGCTCTGCAAATTGGCCTGATTCACGCTGAGGGCGTTCTGCGCGGCTAAAGCGGGGATGTTGTTCAAAATGCTCATCGACATAAAAAACGCTCCTTTGTGAGCGGATTCACTCCCGGCTTTAGCCGCGAAACCGGCTCCGGAAGTTTTCCGCTTACAGGCAGGTTATCGGCCCCGGCGGGAAGGGGCTTTAATACCCCCGCGAGCGTGTGCTGCAATTCACGCCAGGCCTGGCGCAATTGCGGGTCCTCGGGAGTGGTGCGCAGGCCGCGCCGCAACCAGAGCTGCGCTTCGTCGAGGCCGCCGCGCCGCACCAGCAAGGCGGCGAGGCGCAGGTAGCCTTGGGGCGCGGCGGGGAAGCACTCGATGCGGGCGCGCAGGGCTTCGGCGGCGCCGGGCCAGTCTTCCATCCAGGCGAGGGCGGTGGCGAGGCGGTCGTGGTTTTCTTCCAGCTCGGGAGCAGCGGCGACGGCGGCGCGCAGATGCTTCAGCCCGGTGGCGCGGCGGCCGGCACGCAATTCGGCGAGGCCCAGTTTGCCGGTGAGTGCCGGCGTCAGCGCGGGCGCGGCGCCGCGATAGCCCTCGGCGGCGGCCGCGAACTGGCCGAGGTTATAACGCGCGTCGGCGACAAATTCGGGCAATTGCGGCGCCCGGCAACCGCGCGCCGCGGCCTGTTCGAAAAAGCCCAGCGCTTCCTGGGCGTGGCCCAGCCGCGCCAGGCAGGCGCCGGCGAAAAACCAGGCTTCCGCGAAACCGGGCTGCAGGCGCAAGGCGCGCTCGAAGCAGCGCAGGGCTTCGGCATCATTATGAAAGTTGTCGCGCTCGACCAGGCCGAGCTCGAAGTGCGCCTGCGGATCGGAGGGCTGCTCGGACACCTTGCGCCGGCCCAGATCGCGATACAGGATGTTCTTGGCCGCGATCTTCGCGGGCGTGCAAACCATGCCGAAGTGATGAATGCGGCCCGCAGCCTCGCCCAGCTTCAACCCGGCCGGCGCCACGCGCGGGCCCACGCTTTCATGCACGCGGCCGACAAAGTAAAGATCGGGATGGCGGCGGAAGAGGCGGACGTTCTGGTGCTCGATGAAGCCGGGGTAGGAAGCTGCCTCTTCCCAGGCGCCGTCGTTGCGCTGCGCCGGACGGTCCCAGATACGGGCCTGCAGCGAGGACACATAGTTGCGGATGGTGACCTGAAAGGCGTCGGCGCCGCGGGTGAACTGCGCCTGCCAGCGCGGCTTGGGGCCGGGTTCGAGGCGCTCATCGGCATCGAGCACCAGAATCCAGTCGGTGGTCATGGCGGCGAGGGCCCGATTGCGGGCGCGGGCGAAATCGGCTTCCCAGGGGATTTCGAGTACCTGGGCACCCAGCGCCTGGGCGCACTCGCGGCTGCCGTCACGCGAGCCGGTATCGGCCACCACGATTTCATCGACCCAGCCCCGCACGCTGGCGAGGCAGGCGGGCAGGTCGGCCTCGGCGTCGCGCACGATCATGGAAAGCCCTAGCGTCATCGCAGGTTACTAAGCATCTGGAGGACCAATTCAGGGGTCAGGGGCCAGGGGGCAGGGGCCAGAGGAGATTAGGAAGTTCTAAGAACTGGCTCAAGTCGGGGGCGGGGCTGCCGATAAGGGAGACGAAGGCTACCATGATCTCTCTCACGCGCCTGAACCAGCAGGAGTTGATCCTGAATGCCGACCTCATCAAGACCATTGAGCAACTGCATGACACGGTCATTACCCTGATCACGGACGAAAAACTGACGGTCATCGAGCCGCCGGCGGAGATTCTGCGGCGCATCAGCGCCTATCGGCACGCCGAAGGGCAGACGCGCGGTTCCATCGTGATTGTGCCGCCGCCGGAGGGGGAGGAAAGCCATGGACCGCAGTAGCTTTCTGGGCATATTCATTGCCGTGGCCGGCATCCTGATCGGCCTCACCCTGGATGGCGGCAATATCTTTCAAATTCTGCAGCCCACGGCGGCCATGATCGTCTTTGGCGGCACGCTGGGTGCGGTGATGCTGCAGTTCCCGCTGGAGGAAGTGATGCGCGGCGCGCGCGAGGCGAAAAAGGCCTTCTTCTATGCCGATGCCGACCTGCGCGCCCTCATCGACCGCATCGTGGGCTACGCGCAGAAGGCCCGCAAGGACGGCATCGTCTCTTTGGATAAGGACCTGGACTCCATTCCGGAGCCCTTCCTGCGCAAGACACTGATGCTGGCCGTCGATGGCACGCAGGCGGCGGAGCTACGGGGAAATATGGAGCGGGAGATGAGCAATCACTCCGAAGTGGCCGGCCGCTCCGCCGAGATCTTCGATGCCGCGGGAGGATTTTCGCCCACCATTGGCATTATTGGCGCCATCCTCGGCCTGATTCAGGTGATGCAGCACCTGAACGACATCAATGAAGTCGGACGCGGCATTGCGGTGGCCTTCGTGGCAACCGTCTACGGCGTCGCCAGCGCCAATCTATTCTTCCTGCCTATCGCGGGCAAGCTGCGGGTGCGCAAGCGGCAGAAAGAGCTGATGCACGAAATCATGCTGGACGGCGTCATCGGCATCCTGGAGGGTATGAATCCACGCATGCTGCAGACGAAACTGCAAGGCTATCTGGCGGAAAAGCCGGATCCGAAAAAGGCAGCCGCGGAGGAGCAGCCGCAGGCCGCGGGCGCGCCCGCCAGCGCAGAAGCGGCACGGACGTGAACCGCCGCCGCCGCCGGGTTACAGATCATGGTGGACCCAGCCATGAACGCTGGCTGATCTCCTACGGCGATTTCATCACGTTGTTGTTCGCCTTTTTTGTGGTGATGTACGCCTCCTCGCGCGCCGACCAAAGCAAGGAAGTAGCCATGGCGCAGGCGATTCAGTCGGCGTTTACACAGATGGGCGTGTTCACGCCCGCCAGCACGAAGCTGAACCTTACGCCGTCGCCAGCCGCTTCGGCTTCGGCGCATGCGACGCTGCAACCGCTCGAGGCCCTGCAGCGGCAATTGCAGACGGAGCTGAAGCCCGAGATTAAGCACGGGACGGTGTCCTTGCACCTGACGCGGCAGGGCCTGGTGATCCGGCTGGAAGAGCTGGGCTTTTTTGACAGTGGGTCGGCGCAGATCCGGGCCAATGCCCTGCCCGTACTGGCGAAGATTGCCACTATGGTTGCGCGGCTGCCCAACAACCTGCGGATCGAGGGCTATACCGATAACGTTCCCATTCACAACGCCCAGTTTGCCTCCAACTGGCAGCTTTCGACGGGGCGGGCGACGGAGCTGGTCCGGCTGTTCATCATGCAATACCACATCGATCCGGCACGGCTATCGGCCTCGGGCTACGCGCAGTATCATCCGATTGCCAGCAACGCCACCACGGCCGGGCGGCAGCAAAACCGGCGGGTGGATCTGGTCGTGGTGGGGGAGCCGAGAGGCCCTGGGCCTCCGCCGGTATCCGGGAAGTGACTTCCGTCGCTTGCGCAATGCCGAATTCATGCGCTACGCTGTGGAACAGTTGGCGCGAGGGACACCCATGTCTCACGCGCCAGTTAGCGCCATGCGGATTCTCGTTGCTGAAGACGACGTGTCACTCGCCAAGTTCCTGCGCAAGGGACTGGAGACGCAAGGCTATGCCGTGGAGTGGACGGGTGACGGCGAGGAAGCCGAGGCGCTGGCGGAGCGCTACGATTTCGATGCCGTACTGTTGGACGTGAGCCTGCCGACGCGCGATGGCTTTGCGGTGCTGCGCCATCTGCGCCAGCGCAAGGCCAGCCTGCCAGTGCTGCTGCTGACCGCGCATGGCAAGGTGGAAGAACGGGTGCAGGGGCTGGATTTGGGCGCGGACGACTACATCGTCAAGCCTTTTTCTTTTTCTGAGTTGTGTGCGCGCATCCGGGCGCTGATGCGCCGCGGCCAGGCCACCAGCGGCAATCGGCTGAAGGTTGGGCCGCTGGAGCTGGACCGGATCGAGCGCAGCGTGCAGCGTGCGGGCAAGGCGATTGAGCTGACGCCGAAAGAGTTCGCGCTGCTGGAATACCTGATGCTGAATCACACCCGGCGGGTGACGCGGGCGATGATCATCGAGCACGTCTGGAATCTGGGCTTTGACAGCTCGACCAACGTCGTGGATGTCTACATCAACTACCTGCGGACCAAGATTGATGGCGGCTTTGACAGCAAGCTCATCCGCACGATTCGCGGCGTCGGCTATCAATTGGGTGAACCGGCGCCGATGGCTGCCGAACAATGAGCGAACCCAGTTTGCGGCAATTTTGTCACGACCTCAGCCAGCCGCTGATGGCGGCGCGCGGCAGCCTGGAATTGGTGCAGCAATTACCCGCCGATGACCCCGCGCGGGCGGGCTTTCTGGCCGATGCGATTGAAGCGCTGGACCGCCTGAGCGCGGCGATTGAGCGCGCCCGCAGCGCGGTTTAACCCGCCTTCGTCCCCATCGCGTACACGCTCCAGCCCACCAGCTCCCAGAGCGCCATACACACCCAGCGGCGGCGGCGGGCGACCAGCCCGGCGACGAGCAGTGCGGGGGCGGCCAGCGTCTTCTGCAGGTGGCGGACCGGGCCGGAGGCATCACAAATACATCCGGCCATTTGCAGGAACATTTGGAGGCCACGGCGCGAGAGGGGCCGCACGTGGGTGAAGTTGTCAAAAAAATTCAGGTCATCCCCGATGGCGTTGCCCCGCTGGCGCGAGGGGAGGCTGGGCATGGAGGGCAGAAAGAGGCTGCGTACGCTGGGTCCCTCGAGGTAGATGCGGCCACCCGGCCGCAGCACGCGGGCGAATTCTCGCAGGATGAGCATGCGATCGGCAACGTGCTCGAGTACGTGGCAACAGAAGATGGCATCGAAACTCGCGTCGGGCCAAGGCAAAGGCTGGTGCTCGAAATTCAGGCAGGCGAAGCCCACGGCCGGCGGACACTGCCGCGAATAATCCGTGACATCGGCGCCCGTGAAACGCAGGTCAGGCCGCTCCGCCTGCAGGCGCAACAGGGTCTTGAAGGTGCCGCAGCCGGCGTCAAGCACCTGGGCGCCGGGCGGCAGGCTGCGGATAAACCGCAGGCGGAAGCCATGGCGCTCACGCGGATAGGGTGCGGGGATTGGAGCAACTGCAGCGGCCAGGGACATAGGGTATTCTCCGGCTTTCCATGAGCACGCCGGGGGCCACCCTGGGCTGCGTGGCAGTTTGGCCCGCTTCCTGCAAGGAGAAGGGCGGAGCGCCGTGCGCAGATTAGGATGCGCTAAGAAAGCCGGCGCCGTACGTGGAGACTCCTGTGCTAATCCGAGCGAAAGCGCCGTTGCGATTGGGTTTTGCCGGAGGTGGTACCGATGTGCCGCCGTTTCCGGAATTTGAGGGTGGATGCGTTCTGAGCGCTACCATCAATATGTTTTCCTTTGGCACGCTGTCGCCGCGCAGCGACGACGAGGTGCATCTGCGCTCCGCCGATCTCGGGATCGCGCTGGATTACGCGCCGGGCGCGCCCTTGACCTATGACGGGCAACTCGATCTGGCCAAGGCTGCGATCCGCAAGCTGGGTGGGGAGGGCTGCGGGGGATTCGATATCTACCTGCATACCGATGCCAAGCCGGGTTCGGGGCTGGGATCTTCTTCGAGCCTGATGGTGGCGGTGATGGGGTTGATGCGCGAATTCCGCCGCCTCAGCCTGGACGAAGCCACCGTGGCGGCGCTGGCGTGGCAACTGGAGCGTCAGGAGCTGGGCATTCCCGGCGGCATTCAGGATCAGTATGCCGCGGCTTATGGGGGCTGGAATTTCATGGAGTTCGACGGCCGCGAGGTGCTGGTCAACCCGCTGCGGCTGCCGATTGGCGTCCGCAACGAGCTGGAGCACAATCTGGTGCTCTGCTTTACCGGCGACACGCGCGTGGCCGACGGCATCCTCGCCGACCAGACCGAGCGCTACCGCCGTGGCGAGCACCGCAGCCTCGACAGCTTGCGGCGGCAGAAGCAGTTGGCGGTGGAGATGAAGAATCTGCTGTTGAGCCGGCGGCTCAACGACTTCGGTAAGCTGCTGCACGAGTGCTGGGAATGCAAGAAGCGCATGTCGCCGCAGATTTCGAATGGGCGCATCGACGGGCTGTACGCAGCGGCGCGCCGCGCGGGCGCGCTGGGCGGCAAGCTGAACGGCGCCGGAGGCGGCGGCTATATGACGTTCTATTGTGACTTCGAGCGGCGGCTGGAAGTCGAAGCGGCGCTGCGCGAGCATGGCTGCGTCATCCGTGAGTTCACATTTGAAGACAGCGGCCTGCAGACCTGGATCGCGGGCGAAGCGGCTTGCGCCCTCACGGCGCCTTCGGCTGGCGCGGGGCCGGGCGTGGCTGCGTCACGCGGCCCGCTTGACGCTCGGCCGGGCTGGGGGCCCCAGGAGCCCCCGCCCGGCCCGCGCTTGGCGGCCAGCGCGCGCGCATGAGCCGTGGCATTGTCTTCCGGGCTGCGATTTACGGAGGCAGCGGGTATGCCGACGGCAACCAGGACGTGCTGGCCGGACTGGAACAGCAGGCGCTGCCCTTGCAGGTGGTGCCCATCGGCTTGCAGGAAGATCGCGAGGGCCTGCTGCCGCCGCAGCGGCGGCGGGAGCTGGCCCGCTTGCAGCGCCGGAACCTGGCGCTGACGGAGAGCGTGTTGTACCAGTGCGCGCCGCCGGGGGATTTCCTGCTGGACTTGGAAGCGCGGGTGCGCATTGGCCGCACTGCGTTTGAGACTGACGCCTTGCCGCCGGGCTGGGCAGAGCGCTGCAACGCGCTCGATGAGATTTGGGTGCCGTCGACCTTCAACCGTGATTCGTTTGCCCGCGGTGGCGTGGCGGAGCGCCGGCTGCGCGTGATGCCCGAGGGGCTTGATACGCGGCGCTACCGCCCCGGGCTGGCGCCGCTGCCGATTCCCGAGCGGCGAGGTTTCAACTTTCTGTCTGTTTTCGACTGGCTCGACCGCAAGGGGCCGGACGTGCTGCTGCGGGCCTATTGCCAGGCGTTCCGCCCGGATGAGGATGTGGCGCTGATTCTCAAGGTGCATAGGTTCGACGATCCGGGATGCGATCTGGAAGAGCACCTGGTATGGGTGCTGGAGGAGCAGATGGGCCTGCGGCTGCAGGACATTCCGCCGATTCTGTTGCTCTGCGGCCTGCTGCCTGCCAAGGACATGCCCCGCTTGTATGCGTCGGCCGATGCCTTCGTGTTGCCCAGCCGAGGCGAAGGCTGGGGACGGCCGTACATGGAAGCTGCCGCTGCGCAATTGCCAGTGCTGGCGACGCGGTGGAGCGGGCAGACGGATTTTCTCAACGACCAGAACAGTTACCTGATCGATATCGAAAGGGTCGTCGAGGTGCCGCTCACCTCCGACCGTGAAATCTATCTCGAGCAGCGCTGGGCCGAACCCAGCGCCGAGCATCTGGCGCAACTCATGCGGCAGGTGTTCGATCACCGCGACGAAGCCCGGGCGCGCGCACGGCAAGCCCGGCACGACATGGTGACGCTTTGGGACCGGCAGGTGCTGGCGCCGCGCTGGGGCGACGCCTTCCGTGCGCTGCTGCATTAGAGCAGTTTTAGCGTGGATGTGTCCCGCTCTGGTCGAGTGCGTGCGGCTTTTCTTGGTGAAAAGCCGCATGCGGTACGCCCGGTGCGGGCTACAGCGATGCTAAAACTGCTCTAGCCTTACGGGAGGCGCAACCGCCAGAGCGTGTCGCCCCGCCAGCGCGCCACCGGCACGCCCAGCGCTTGCGCCTGCCGCTGGAGGGTTGGCGGAGGGTTGAGGGTCACCAGGTAGTCGAAATTCCTCAGACAACCGGGATCCGTACCCGGCCAGCAGTTGCGGAAGCGGGTGCGTTTGATCAGGGGCTGTTGTCCCGCCTGGGCAAATACATTCGATTCGTAGGCGCCGCGGCTCACGCTCCAGTAATCGAGAATTTTGGGCACTTCGAAATCCCACTTGTTGGCGAGCGGGCCGGTGAAGACGACGTCTTCCAGTACATCGACGCGCGCGCCCGGTGGCAGCTTTTCTCCCAGCGCCAGCACGTCCCGGGCGCGCGCGTTGAAGCCACGCCAGGTGTGTGCAATCAGCCCGATGTGCAGGCCCAGGAGCGCGAGAGCGAGGCACAGCGCGGCTGCCTGCAGGCGTCCCCAGCGCGGCCGTACCGCCAAGATGAGCAGCACAAAGGCCGGAACGGAAAGCCGGATATCGGCGTTCTGGGAAGTCAGGATCCGGTTTGGCATCGCCAGGCAGCAGCCCAGCAGCACCAGTCCTGCCACGACCAGCTCCCGGCGCCAACGGCAATGCCACAGCAGTACCACGGCGCAGGCGGCCAGGCCGAGGGTGATGGCGGCGTCGGAACGTACGTTGTAACTGCGTACCAGCGTGAACAGGGCCGCAATTTTGTGCCACAGGGTGTAGCCGCCGATGCGTCCGGTCCGGCCGTTACGTTGCAAGTAGCCAAACAGCAGCAGCAGCCCCGGAGCACCAAGCCAGCCGGTTTGCCACAGCAAAGATTGCCACGCCGGACCGCGGCCGCGCTGCGGCCACCAGTCCATCAGGGCTACGGTGACGCACGCCACGCCCAGGACGGCTACGGCGGCAAGATGCGCCAGATACACCAGCGTTCCCAAGCCGCACAGCAGCGCGAACCGGCATTGACTGGCGCGGGGCCTGGCGTGGCTGCGCCACGCCACCCGCTTGACGCTCGGCCGGGCCAGGGGCCCCGGGAGCCCCAGCCCGGCCCCCGCGTCTGGAGTCATCTGCCGCCGGAGCCGGAGCCAGACCGCGAAGACCAGAAAGAACAGCCCCAGCCCGAACAGATAGTTCACAAACCCCCAGAGCAGCGTGGCGTTGTACAGCGTCAGGCCCGCCACCAGCGCCAGCCATTGCGGCCGTCCCCAGGCGGCGCGTGCCAGCTCGCTGCAGCCCAGGACGTAGACCAGCGCGAGCAGGGTGAGGAAGATCTGGCCGCTAACCACAATCGGCAGCCAGTGCGCCAGCGGCGTGACGATAACGTCCATGGCCAGGTTCGGGATCGGTCCGAACTCGACGCGGTAGAAGTGCGGCCAGAAGGGGTTTGAGCCGAAGTGAGCGAGGATGTAGCAGCGGACCAGGTGCGAAGGGTAGTCAATCATCCCAGGGAAGGAGACCATCCACAGGGGAGCAATCGCCGCGGCCAGGACCAGCCCTAGTGCCGCGTAGTACGCGAGCAGATTGCTTCTTTCGGGAGACCCTGATTGCACCCTTGCGGCAGATGCGGCGACTTCTGTGGGGGTGGAACTCCGGCCGGGATCCCGCCTTTTGGCTAAGCCTTCAGCCTTTTTGGGCTGGTGGCTGCCAGTCGGCGAGGAAGCGGATCAGGTCTTGCGGCCCGAGGCCGCGCGTGGCCTGGAGCGAGCCGTTCGAGCTGCTGGCCAGCACCTTGCCGCCGGCACTGAGGATCGCCAGCATGGGCACGCCTTGCATGATCGAAAGGCCGTACTGCTTGACGATGTCAAGATTGTAGTTGAACTCCTCCACATCCACATTGACCAGAATGTAGTCGGAGGTCAGCAGCGGCGCGAGATCGGAACGCTGAAACGCCAAGTCGAGGACGTGGCAGTCGTAGCACCAGTTGCCGCCGAAATCGAGCAGCACCAGTTTGTGCTGGGTGCGGGCTTGCGCCAGGGCGGTGGCGATTTGCTGGTGCGCATCCGCGGATTTGGAGTAGATCGGCCCGGTGAGCGAGGTCGGCTGGCGGAGCCGCGCCAGGTCGGTGCGGCCGCCGCTGATGATGCGCCAGCCCGCGGCCTGCTTCTGCCAGGTCTGCTGGACGAATAGATAAAAGCTGTGCGGACCGGAGCGGCTGGTGAAGTAAATGCCGGCTTCAAAGCCGACGGCATGCAGGTCCGGGCCCAGCGCGCGACTCACGATCGGGGTGATGGCCAGGCGGGTGAGGCCCTGTTTCTCCCAGGTGGCCCAGAAAGTGGCCTCGCGCGGCACGTCACTGATGACGCCGGTGGAGACAATGAGTTCAGGCAGCGGCGCCGCCGAGTACATCGCCGTTACGGCGGCTGGGTTGCCGGCGCGCACTGCCGTTTCCCATTGTGTCAGCGGCGCGAACGGCTGCGGGGTCTGTGCCCAGGCGGCAAGCGCAATCACAAACCAGAAGAGAGGCAGGCGGCGCCACATACCGCCATCATACGACAGGCGCGTGGCCGCGCGTGGCTGCGCCACGCGACCCGCTTACGCCCGGCCAGGCTGGGGCCCCGGTAGCCCCAGCCTGGCCGGGCGCGCCGTCAGACCTGGAGCGCGTCGCCTTTGCGGGCCGCGAGCTTGTAGAGGATGGGGTTGATGCACAGCCCCAGCACGAGGGTGGAGATCATGCCGGAGACGATCACCAGCGCGAAAGGCCGCTGGGTATCGCTGCCAATGCCGTGGGACAACGCCGCCGGCAGCAGGCCCAGGCAGGCGACCAGGGCGGTGATCAGGATGGGCCGCAGCCGCAAAACCGCCGCGCTCACCGAGGCGGGCGTAATCTCCTCGCCCTGCAAGCGCAGCTTGTTGATGTACGAAACCAGGATGACGGTTTCTTCCGCGGCCACGCCGGTGACGGCCAGCAGGCCCAGGGCGGAGGAAACGCTGAAGGCAGTGCCCGTCGCCCAGAGTGCGAACAGCGCTCCTTCGGGCAGGGTGAGGAGCACGGAAATCATGATGATGATGGGGAACTTGAAGTTGCCGTAGAGGGCAAACAGAATGAGCAGGATGAGCAACAGCACCAGCGGAGCGACGACGGAGATCTGCTGGCGCGCGGCTACATACTCACTGTATTCGCCGCCCCAGACCAAGCGGTAGCCCTGGGGCAGGTGCAGGTTTTGCGCGAGTGCGGCCTTGCCGGCATCCACGGCATGCTCCAGGTCGCGTCCCTGGATGCTGTACTGCACGCCAATGTAACGCTCGTTGTTTTCGCGGTAGACGAACGAAGGGCTGTCCTGTTCGCTGATGGCGGCCAGCTCGCGGAGGGGGATCTCCTGGCCGCCGGGGCCGGCTACCAGCAGGCTGCCGATGGCCTGCGGACTGCTGCGGTACTGCGGCTCCATGCGCACCACCATATCGAACAGCTCTTCGCCATGCACGACCTGGGAGACCGCATTGCCACCCACGCCGGCCTCGACGACGGCTTCCACGTCGTTGACGTTGATGCCGTAGCGAGCGATGGCGGCGCGGTTGATCTGCACCGCGATGCTGGGTTGGCCCAGCTCTTTCACCACGGTCAAGTCGGTATAACCGGGGATGGTGGACAGGGTTTTGCGCACCTGGATGGCGAGATCCTGCAAGGTGTGCAGGTCGGGGCCGAAGACCTTGACGGCGAGTGCGCTCTTGAGGCCGGTGAGGGCTTCATCGACGGCATCCTCGGCGGGCTGGGTGTAGTTGAAGATGATGCCGGGGAAGGCGGCAAAGCGTTTTTCCAGGTTGTCGATCAGTTCCTGCTTGGTGTGCGCGGAGCTTTTTTGCCAGCTCGGATCGTTGTAGGGTTTCAGACCAACGTAGAATTCGTCATTGAAAAAGCCGGTAGAATCGGTGCCGTCGTCGGGCCGCCCCAGCTCGCTGCCCACGTCGGTGACCTGGGGATAGGACAACAGGATGTGGCGGATCTGCGGCGAGATGCGGCTGGCTTCTTCAAAGGAGATGGAGTAGGGCATGGTGGCGCGCACCCAGAGCGCGCCCTCGTCCATGTGGGGCATGAACTCGCCGCCGATGTGCGGCACCAGCAGCAGCGAGCCGATAAACAGCAGGACCACGATTGCCAGCACCGGCGTGGGGTGCTCGACCGACCAGGCGATCTGCTGGCGGTAACCCCGCTTGATCCATTCCAGCGGCCGGTTGACGGTGGCTTTGATGCCGCCCTTGAACCAGTAGGAGCACAGCACCGGCACCAGGGTGAGGGTGATGATGAGCGAGCCCACCAGCGCCATGGCCATGGTGTCGGCCATGGGGCGGAAGAGCTTGCCGCTTTCACCGGTGAGGGCGTAGATGGGCAGGTAGGCGGCGATCATGACCGCGACGGAGAAGAAGATCGGCCGGTCCACGTCCTTGGCGGCGGTAAGGATGAGTTCGGTGAGCTTGTAGTCCTGGCCGTGGTGCTCTTCGAGCTCGCGATAGATGTTCTCCATCATGATCACGGTGCCGTCGATGATGATGCCGAAGTCGATGGCGCCGATGGAGAGCAGGTTCGCGGAGATGCCCCAGGCGTGCAGGAAAATGAAAGAGAACAGCAGCGCCAGCGGGATGGTGAGGGCGGTGATGATCGCGGCGCGCACGCTCACCAGCAGCAGGATGAGGATGATCAGCACCAGAATGATGCCGTGCAGCAGGTTGTCCTCGACGGTGTTGATGGTGAGGTTCACCAGGCCGGTGCGGTCGTAGAAGGCGTGGACCTTGACGTCCGGAGGCAGCTCGCGGTTGAGCGCGGCGGTTTTCGCCTCGACCGTCTTGAGCACATCCTGCGTGTGCGCGCCGGTGCGCAGCATGATGACACCTTCGACGGCGTCATCGGTGTGATTGAAGCCGAACTCGCCCAGGCGCGGCGCATGCCCAATGTCCACGTGCGCGACGTCGTGAATGTAGACGGGCGCGCCGTTGTTGCTGGCCACCACAATATCGCCGATGTCCTGGGTGCTGGTCACCAGCCCCAGCGCACGGACGTAGTAGAACTGCCCGCCCTGGGAGTAAAAGCCGCCGCCGGTATTGGCGTTATTGGCGGCGAGCGACGCCATCACCTGCGGCACGGTGACATGGTAGTTGGCCAGGCGCACCGGATCGAGCAGCACCTGATACTGCATGGTGGTGCCGCCGAAGCTGCTGTCATCGGCGACGCCGGGGATGGATTTGTAGGCGCGCGCCAGCGTCCAGTTTTCGATGGTGTGCAGATCCTGCGCGCTGCGGTCGGGGCTTTCGAGCACGTAGCGGTAAATGATGCCGCTGGGCGGCGACAGGGGCGACATGGTGGGCGTCACGCCGGTGGGCAGGGTGGCGTCGGCGAAGCGCTGGAAGATGAGCTGGCGCGCGAAGTAGGGATCGGTCGCATCCTCAAAGGTGAGCGTAATGTCGCTCAGGCCGTAGAGCGAGATCGAGCGCATGTAGACCAGGCCGGGCGTGCCGTTCATCGCCAGCTCGAGCGGCCGGGTGATCAGGCGTTCGATTTCCAGCGTACTGTGGCCCGGCCACTGGGTGATGATCTCCACCATCGGCGGCGAGAGGTTGGGGTACGCCTCGACGGGCATGTTGTTGAACGACACCACGCCACCGATCACCAGCAGCACCATCAGCAACAGCACCAGGAAGCGGTTGCGCAGCGCCAGTTGTACGATCTTGTTAATCATTGATTAATCGCGGGCGCCCAGCGCGGCTCCGCCGCGCGGCCCGCTCTCCCAGGACCTCGGAATCGCTGCGCCGGGGGCCCCTGCGCCCCGGCTGCGCTGACGAGGTGGCGCGGAGAGTGCGCGGGCGCCCAGCGCGGCTCCGCCGCGCGGCCCGCTCTCCGTGGACCTGTGAACCGCTACGCCGGGGG